>NZ_JBBWCB010000002.1:0-157492 GCF_039888995.1 Pseudomonas rossensis
ACAGGGATTGATCAATCGAAGTATGCTTTTTCATGGACTCGCCCTCGCTGTCGTTGGCTGATTAGACTGCCACCGTGGCGCATTGACGCCTCGGCTTGGGCGAGTCCATCCAATTACAGATCGCGTTATGGCTTTACCGGTGTTTACTCGGCCTTTTCTTCCTGCGCGTCCAGCGACTCGCGATAGCTGTCGAGCGCCGTGCCGAAGTCAGTGATGAACTGCGGGTCCGTCAGCCAGGCCTGGGCGGTGTCGCGGTCCATGCCGTCGGCCCACATGCGGTAGTCGATCAGCATGTCGGCGGCCAGGTGAGTGGCCGCCATGGCTTCGTTGTCGGCGTTTTCCATGTCCAGCAGTTCTGGATGGTCGCTGATGATGTCGGCGAGGTTCGACAGCAAGGTCAGCAGCATGACGTTGCGGCTGGTGGCTTCCGCGTCACGCATTTTGCTGAACATCGCCAGGGTGTATTCCGGGATCGGCTCGCCGATTTCCCCCAGATCATCGTCCAGTGCGGCGGGTTTTCTGCCGTGAATATTGATTTGCTTGGCTTTGATCTTGGCGCGTTTGGCGCGTTTCTGTTGCTTGTTCAGGGAGGCCATGGGAACTCAGTTTGCTTTATGTTGGGTTTGAGCCGCGATAGCTTCGGAAGCTGCCACGTAATCAATCTGGAAGGCCGGGGATTCGATCCAGGCCAGGGCACTGGCTTCGTCCGCTTCGGTGGACCATTGGCGGTACTCGATCAGCGCAGCGATGATGAAGTCTGTCGCTGTTTCTTCGCCTTCCTGCTCCAGCACCAACGCGAGCAGCGGGTGTTCAAGAAAGGCCGCGCACATAGCTTGTTGGCTGATCTTTTCCGCGTCGATCATCTCTTTGAACAGCTCGGTCAGATCCACCGATTCGAAGTCGATACGATCATCGTTCGGGTCCAGCTCGACCGGCGCGGCAGCCCGTTGAGTGCGGTTCTGCTTGGCCTTGGCTTTGGCGCGTGTGGCGCGTTTGTTCTGCTTGTTGGCGGAGGCCATGGGCGTCGTTCCGTATTCCGTTGAGTGGGCGCATCAGTCAGTTGCGTGGCACTAGCCGCCCAGGTGTGTCGGGGGCCAGTTCGCCGTTCTGCAGCCAGGACAATGCAATGGGCCATAGTGTGGCTTGGTATGGGCTGCGAAAAAAGGCGAAATGTCCGACTTCTTGTTCGCCGATGTCTTCGGGGGTGATTCGCAGGTGGCTGTTCGTGCTGTTGGTGAAGTAGCCGAGCAAGCGTTCGATGGCCGGGATGGTGCCGTAAGGGTCGTCGCTGATGCTGATGGCCAGGGTTTTGGCGGTGACGTTGGCGAAGGGGAGCCGGCCGTGCTTTGCGTGGACCACGCGACCGCTGGGGCGCTTCTCGTAGCGGGCCGTGGGCGTGCTCCAGTCGCGGACCACGCCAGTGGGCGTGTCTTCCAGCCAGCCGAGGCGTTTACCTGGGAAGTAGCCGTAAATCATCGTCAGCAACGGCATCACCAAATGCCACTTGCCAAACATCCGCCACCGATGGGCCGGCGCATAGTCGCGCCAGTAAGCGAATTGCGCGCCGACGGTCACCAGGTGCCGGATCAGATGCCCGGAGGCTCCCAGGCCCGCCGCACAGCCGCCGAAGCTGTGGCCTACAACATCGATGGGTTGCCCGGGAAATTCACGTTGAGCGCGCTTGAGCATCGCCTCAAAGTCCAGCGCGCCCCAATCTGACCATGAAGCCCGAAGCCCTTTCAGCGACGCGGGTCGCGATTCGCCGATGCCACGGTAGTCGTAAGTGATCACGTCGAAGCCGTTGGCGAACAGGTAATCGGCAAAGCGCGAGTAGTGCCGACAGCGGACCGATGTTGCGGCGTTGATCACCACCACAGGACGGGTCGAGTCTTGATTCGCATGCCGCCAGGTGAAGCCGCCAAGGATGAAACCGTCGGCGGCGGGTTCCTTGAAAGAGTCACCAGTTGTGCCGGTGGGTAACGGCAATCCAAGTTGCGTCGGGGCCAGTGAGGGCATGTCCTGCAAATTCATCGACTTTGAACCTTTGCGGTTAGCCAGTCACCATAGTCTTCACGCCGTTTATGAACAATCCACCCGTGCTTATCGGGGCCTTTGCTTGAGTAACCGCTCCTCAAGCACCGCCCACTCCCGATCCAGTTCTGTGCGAAGTTCCTCCTCGCTCGGCAGTATCAGTCTGTATGTACCGGCGAACAGTTGTTCGTTGCCTTGCGGTACTGAATAGCGCACCACCGATTCATCTTTTTGCGCGCAGAGAATGAGGCCGACGGTGGGGTCATCCTCCGATCCGCGCTTGAGGTCGTCGTCATGCGCACGTACATGTCCATCTGGCCGACATCCTGGTGGGTCAGTACGCCGCGCTTGAGGTCGAAGATGACGAAGCACTTGAGCAGGTAGTTGTAGAACACCACATCGATGTAGAAGTCTTTGCTCTCGGTACTAATGCGTTGCTGGCGAGCGATGAAGGCGAAGCCTTTGTCCAGTTCGAGCAGGAAGCCCTGGAGTTGATTGATCAAGGCTTGTTCAAGTTCGCTTTCCTGGATCAAGCCCGCATTGGGCAGGCCGAGAAACTCCAGTAGCACTGGGTCCCGGATGAAATCCCGAGGGTTGGCATTCATTTGCTGGATATTGGTGGCGGCTTCCTGTTTGACGGCGGCCCGGTCGCGGCTCGCCAGCAAGCGTTCGTAATAGAGGGTATTGATCTGGCGCTCGAGGGCGCGACTTGACCAGTTCTGCAGGGCTGATTCGTTCATGTACCAGTGGCGAGCGTGGTCGTTGTCGACGCGAAGGAGCCTGCGGTAGTGAGAAATCCGCGCTTGAGGAATACAACGTGTAGTCCAATTCGCAGTGAACCCAAGTACTAATCAATCTAAAACTTGGCGATTCAGCAGGAAATCTAACAGGAGTACAGATTGGGTTCTGCGGAGCCCGGGAGTCGCCACCATGAAGTACCTCCATTCACTCCTGTTGCCCATCGCCGCTGTCGGCGTATTGATGTTTCCCGTCATGCTGAGCGCTGCCAGCCTTGAACCCATCGACAACTCAGGCGTGCAAGTCCAGCCGCAACAGCAAGGCGGGATTAGTTACCTGTCCGGGGGGATTGGCGAGGATGAGTCGAAGGCCATTCAGCAAGCCGCGGGCTACAACCTGCACATGACATTCTCCATCGGGCCGGAGAACAAGTACGTTCCAGATGTTGATGTGGTTGTGCAGAAAACCCCGGGGCATACCGTGCTGACGCTCAGCCAGGCTGGCCCGTTGGTTTACGTTCAGCTGCCTGCTGGCAAGTACACCGTTGTCGCGACCCGCAATGGTGAGGAGCGACGTGAAACAACCGATGTCGGAAGCGGCACCGCTCGCAATCTGGTTTTCCATTGGAATGGTGACGAATAGCCAACGATGGGCGAGAGAGAAGTGTCGCGAGCAAGGCAGAGAAAAAGCGCGGATCAAATCGCAGACATAAAAAAACCCTGAATCTTGCGATTCAGGGTTTTCGGTATTTGGTGCCAGAGACGGAATCGAACCTTTGTCTACAGGCCTTGCGTAGTCTAGATGCGGCCGGTGTTATAAATCCGCTTGCCCCCATATCTGCCCCCAAATCTAAATTCAACCTGCTTCGCCATGTTTCCCCTATCAGCGATATGTTGAAAATTCTGATCGCCTTGTTTTCATCAGCCGTTATCAGACGTGCCCGCAATTTTGGGCAGTAAGCGAATACCTGGCAGGTCCGGGGCGGTACGGGCGTCACAAGCTCCTAGTGATCTTTCGCGGTAAGGGATCGTGATCTGCTACCCCCTTTTAACGTTAATGCACGGTGCAAGAACCGTTAATGCACGGTGCCTGGATGGGATAACGATTCGTGAGGCGATCTCGTTAGAGCGCGATGGGTCTCGGGAAAATTTCCGACACGTCCATCCACCAGCGGTGGCAGGAGACTTCCTCAGATTGAAGGAGTCGTCCTAGGGTGCGGTGTCAAATCGAACATTGTCAGCTTGACAGATTTGACCGTCGACACACTTTTGCGGAGCCTCCCGACCTGCATTGCAGGTTGGAAGGTCAGATCCGATCTGGCCCCCATTGGGGAGTGAACACTGCCGCCGTTTGTGGGGAATTGCACTCCACTTGACCAGTGAGTTGCATTCGTGCTGACCAAGCGTTTGCATTCGACTTGACCAGCACACTTAGTGGCTCGACGGGCAGAAGTCGAACCATTGCAGCCAGTCATCGTAGGAACCCGCGAATGTGGCGCCGCCGCTCATTCGCAGGCTTTAACCCACCTACGCGAATTGCGCCTCGTGTTTTGAGGTCATGCCAAGCATTCTACCTCGGTCATAGGCGCGAACTCGAAGTTAGCGGCATTTAACCTTTTACGTCACGGGGATCGTTGCCGGGCGCGATGGTGTCTTTTGCCCTGAACTGTCCGTCGCGGCCCTTAGTAGTCATTTCACCACCACCTTGGTTTTGCAGCATCGCGCGCGCGGCTTGTTGCGCCTCTGCCTGAGTATCGTGGACGCTTGAGGCTCGGTCTGAATCGTTGCGCTTGTTTTCCCACGTCCCATCTGAGCGTTGGGAAATGGTGCGGTCTTGGGGCTTGCTCATGATGAATCTCCTCTGCTGGGGTCTCCATGTATAGACTAGGAAATGGCCCTTTGCCCGCCATTTGCGCTCTTACTGGGTACGTTAGGCTGAGAGCATCTCTCAATGCCTATGGTGACAGACGGAAATCGGCCAAAAGCAGTCAGTCGTGACGGGCAGAGAACAGCCATTTTCGGTTAGTCTTGATAGATACAAGCTCGCCAGCGCGCCTAGCAGCGGCTCCAGATCTTCGCCATGAGTGGGTACCCGAGCGTATCGGATAAACATCCCACCTTCTCAGTGCCACACCTATCGCATTTCATGTCGCAGATAACTGAATACATGCGACACACTCACGCAGCATCGCAAAGCCTTTACCGTCAAGCCGAGTGAGTCGTCGCATAACTTAGAATTAAAGCGACAATCATGGTTTGCTTTGAAGACGCTGGAAGCTAGCAGTGCTCGGTGAGTATCACGAAGTGTGAGGGAATTATTCAGTCCGAAATAATGGTCACCTGGATGGTCCGATCGTCAGAAACCTGCGCGCTGCTTTTCTTTTCTCGACGATCGTTTATCCACCCACCCACCTGGGCTTGGAAGTCAGCTGGAGATTTTCTTCCGATCTTTCTTGCAAGATCAAGAATGGTTTGTTGGGCGAGGGCTTCTTCCATGCGTTTCTGTGCCGTCATCATAGCCGCGTGAATCGAGCAGTGGCCGTCCAGTGCCCAGGCAGGCGGTGAGCCTTCGAACAGGGCACAACGGCCGCGAATCTCTCGGCAATCAAAAATGAGCTTCTGACCGTCGATGGCGTTGACGATATCAAGAATGCTGATCTCGTCAGAAGACCTAGACAGCTTGAATCCACCGCGTACACCTTCCGTTGCTACGACCAGTTTGGACTTGGCCAACTTGGTGAAGATCTTCGCCAGATAATCCAGAGGCACGCCTTGCAATTCTGCAAGATCGCGCACGCTCGCCTCACGGCTTTCGCCGCCATTACCCACCAAAAAAACCAGGCAATGAATGCCGTACTCAACGCCTGCACTGTAAAGAGACATAAAGATCTCCGACTAAATTAGTCGCATATATTAACGACGATTAGTAAGTGCTGCAATGGTCTTCTCATTCTGTGGCATGAGCGGTTTCGTCCTTGAAAATCATACAAGCGCTTAATTTATGGTGAAAATATCGTATTGAGTAGCCTTCCCCCCTCTGATTTTTCTCACAAATCAGACAAGAGCAGCGACGAAAAATATCTTGCCATTAAGAACTGCGACCAATATAGTCGTAGTTACTGGGGCGCAACGGTTCGCATCTGCGGGGGCGCCCTCGCTCCGCTTTCGCGTCCACTACCGACAAGCGTGACTCTTTAACGAACTCATCACTTCCCACCAGGGGTTAAAAATGAAACAGCAGATTCTGGTTATTGGCGCAGGTTTCGGTGGCATGTGGGCGGCTTTGAGTGCAACGCGCCTGTTCGACATTCATGCTCACACCGATGTTGAAGTTACCGTGCTGGCTCCTCAGGCCGAGTTGCGCATCCGTCCACGTTTTTACGAGCCTGATGCGCACCAACTGGTCGCGCCGATCGGTGAGCTATTCGATTCGGTAGGCGTCAAATTCATCAAGGGAGCCGCAGAGGACATTAACGTTCAGCAAAAACATGTCGGCTACATCGATACCTCGGGCACCAAACATGTGTGCAGCTACGACAAACTTGTTCTGGCCACTGGCAGCCGCCTCGCGATGCCCAACACTCCAGGTGTTGCGGAACACGCCTTCGATGTGGACCAGATAGAACAAGCTGAACGTTTACAGAACCACCTCAAGTCCCTGGCCGGCCTTCCAGAAAGCAAAGGCCGCGACACTGTAGTAGTTGCAGGTGGCGGCTTCACCGGCATTGAAACGGCGACCGAAATGCCGGCTCGTCTGCGGGCCATACTGGGTGATCATGCGGATATAGAAGTGATCATCGTTGATCGTAGTGAAAAAGTCGGGGCGTCAATGGGGGCCGAAATCAGCAAGTCGATCGCCGAGGCCTGCGATGAACTAGGGGTGAAATGGTGCTTGAAATCGTCTGTGGTAGGAGTTGATGAAAACGGTGTGACCCTTGACGATGGTCAACGTATTGAAGCGAAGACCGTGGTCTGGACCACTGGTGTGCGGGCCAGTTCTCTGACCGAGCAGATCCCGGGTGATCGCGATTCCCTCGGTCGCCTGCATGTGGACGCCCACTTGAAAGTCATCGGTCAGCAAGACATCTTTGCCACCGGCGATGTTGCCTACGCCGCCACCGATGAACTTGGCAACCATGCACTGATGACTTGCCAGCACGCCATCGTCCTGGGCCGCCACGCTGGCAACAATGTTGCTGCGCAGATTTTAGGTGTGGAACCGACCCCATACAGTCAGCCCAAGTACGTCACCTGCCTGGACTTGGGGGGATGGGGTGCGGTTTACACCGAAGGATGGGATCGCCAGGTCAAGTTGACCCGGCAGGAGGGGAAATTGCTCAAAACGCAGATCAACACTGTGTGGATTTACCCTCCGGCGGCCAACCGTGATGCTGCGTGGGCAGCAGCGGATCCATTGATCCCCATCGCCTGAGATAGCAGACCTGGGAGGCGTTAGTAGCTGGCAACGCAGACTTCAAAACGATGTCTGCGTTTTTACACAGCCTCGGTCGTTAGCAGACGAGATCGGAAGACTACTTTGGCCGTTAGTGGTCGATTGCGAACGTCCGCTTATGGCCGGTATTGGACATTCACGGCGTTGCGCTTCTGGCCAAGAGTTGCCTATCGCGTGCGGCAGCTGGCGGCCATAGCCAGATCGGAAGGGGCAGTGTTGGAGTCGCTGGATAACTAGCGATTTTCAACTCCACTACCATTGGAGCCAGCGCGGTCCGAGCAGTGCACCGATAACGGTTGGTATCAACATGCCAAGCAAGTACCAGACGCCCCAGAACGGGGCTTCCATTTCAGGGCAATGGAGGCAATAGGCAATGGTAGCCATCGCCCCTGAAAGCAGTCCACCGCAGGCGCCGGCCAGTCTCAGGCGAGTGGGTGCCAACCCGCGCAGCGCCCAAAAAACAGCAATGAACCCCGGAATCGAAAGCAAGGTGATGTTCAGCGTACACACGCGCCAGGTTTTACCGAAGATCATCGAAGCACGCACGTCCGGGGCTGCTGTCATCAGGCCATAGAGGGCGCCGGCCCACACCGCTGCAACCGCAGCAATGACCAACAGTTGTCCAGCGCCTTGCGTAAGTCCGGGCCTCGCCAGGCGCACAACCTGGCTCAACGCGCCGACCATCAGGCACAGGGGCAAGGCAATTTTTGCCCAGAAAATCGGAGTTGCCGCCACTTCGGCCAGATCCGGACGTGCGCCGAACATGGCCATCACCAGCAAGAATGCCGTTATCAGACCTACCAGCACAGCGACGCCGAAACGCTTGGCTAGCGCATGCCGGTCGACCGGTGTAACCCCGGTCGCCAGCATGGAAATAAGATCGTCAGTTTTCATCGTGTACCTCTAATCCTGTAGGCCAACGCCTTAAGCCCGCGATGGATGCCAATCTTTACCGCTGACTCCGAAAGCCCGGTCAGTTGAGCGGACTCGGCAACCGACAGGCCTTCAAGCTTCACCTGCTGGATCGGCAAGCGCTGCCGCTCAGGCAGTTGCTCAAGTAACTTGCCGAGGTCGCGATGGGCCTGCTCCGGCTCCAGAAGCGACTCGGCAAACAGCTCTGCCACATCGTCGAGCGAGTCATTGAGCAGTTCATTGCGCGACCTGCTACGAAAAAAATCCGTGAGTTTGTAGCGGGTGATGGCAAACACCCAGGCCGTCAGCGGTTGATCCGCACGGTAAGTTTGTCGACCGTTATGGACAGCCAGCAACACCTCTTGCAGCAAATCCTCGACTTCACCCGGTTGCCGCTGAAGTCGGGTTCGAAGAAAGCCGCGTACATGACCGCTCAGCTCTTTGAGGAAAGTGCCATAAGCCCGCTCGTCTCCACCCAGGCCCGCGAGGAACAAGGTCTGAAGATGGATTTCCCGGCTGCGCAATGCGTCGTTATGTGAAGTTCGTTCCATCGTCCACTCTGGTTACACGAGGATGAAAATATTCTGTAGTTGCATAACGCCAGCGCCGATAACTGGCGATGGATCATGCTTGCCGCCAAAGGCATATGGCAACAAGCAGATTCATTTTGCGTTTCTAAAAATATTTTTTGCGATGGCTGTAACCGGATTTGAAACCTCAGCGAACTACCTTTCGGATCTGAAGCACAGCGTACTCCTGCACTGATGCGACGACCCACCCTCATGATCCCGGAGAATAACCATGAACAATCTGAAGCTTGCTGCCATCGCCGTTGCCTTTTCCTCCTTTGCTGCCGGCGCCATTGCCGCCGAGACCCCAGCCGCCGCAGGCGCCATGGAAAAATGCTACGGCGTCGCCATGGCCGGTCACAACGATTGCAAGGCGGGTGCAGGTACCACGTGCGCAGGTACGGCAAAAATGGATTACCAGCCTAACGCCTGGAAAAACGTTCCCGCTGGCACTTGCACCACCATCAAGACACCAAAAGGCACCGGCACACTCACACCAATGTAACGTCAACGCCACGGGGCACGTACTTATCATGACCAAGGCATTCCAGATCGGGGCCGGACTTGGCCTCAAACCGAACCATTATCAAGAGGCCCACGACTGCACGGTCGAAGGTCTCTGGTTCGAAGTTCATCCGGAAAACTACATGGTTGGTGGCGGCCCCCGTCTGGCATGGCTGGAGGCCATTGGCGAGCGGCACCCATTGTCGTTGCACGGGGTGTCACTTTCGCTGGCGGCTGATTGCCCGCCGGACCCGGAGCACTTGAAACGCCTGAAACAGCTCGCTGATTGCGTTCAACCGGCACTGATTTCCGAGCACCTGGCCTGGTCAGCCTGGCGCGACCAATACCACCCCGACCTGTTGCCGTTTCCTCGTACACACGAAGCGTTACAGCGTATCGCAAACAACATCCAGCGCACACAAGACGCCCTCGGGCGTCGCATTGCCATCGAAAACCCGACCCATTATTTGCACCTGGACGGGCATGACTACAGCGAACTGGAATTTCTCACCGAATTGAGCACGGTGACTGGCTGCGGCTTGTTGCTGGACGTCAACAACGTGCACATCAGTGCGCACAACCTGGGTTTTAACGCCGCCGATTATCTGGATGCCTTTGCGGCCGACGCCATCATGGAGATTCATCTGGCGGGGTTCACCAAGGATCCGGGTGAATCCACGTTACTGATCGACAGCCATGATGCCCCTGTCGCCGAAGATGTCTGGTCGCTGTACCAAAGGCTTATCGAGCGGATCGGCCAGCGTCCGACACTGATCGAACGCGACGACCATATCCCCACTTTCGACGTTTTACTGACCGAGCGCAACCGAGCGCAGACGTTATTGAACCTTGGGCAAAATCAGCAAATGAAGGTGGCGATATGAAGCCCTCTCTCGCAATCTTTCAGGATGCCTTCGTCGATGCGTTATACGGCAATGAATCATCCACGATGGATTCGCTGACCCAACAACCAGGCTTTGCGGTCTATCGCAATACCGTACTCAAAGGCACGACGGATGCGTTGCTAGCCAACTTCCCTACCGTAGAGCGCCTGGTGGGCACTGACTGGCTTAAAAGCGCCGCCGCCATACATGCCCGGCTTTCACCGCCAACAGATGCACGTTTACTGAATTACGGAGCGGGATTCCCCCACTTTCTCGACAAATTCGAGCACGCGCAAGACATGCCGTATCTGGGCAACGTCGCCCGTCTGGACCTGCTCTGGACACAGGTTCATTGCGCCGCTGATGAGCCTGGTCTTGGGCTGAACGACTTGGCGCAGATTCCCGCTACGGAATTGGGCAACTTGCGGCTTAAACCACGGGACACCGCCCGTTGGGTCTGGTTGCCGGACTGTCCCGCCTACACGATCTGGTGCGTCAATCGTGAACAACGGGAAATGCCTGAAAAACTCGAATGGCAAGGTGAAGGTGCACTACTGACACGCAAGGCCGGCCGCGTGTATTGGCAAGCTGCCAGCGCCGCAGACTGTGCCTTTCTCGACGCCTGCGCCGCTCACCTGCCCCTCGATGTCGCCGCCGACTGGGCCATTGATGTCGAGTCTGACCTGAATCTGGAAAACCTAATTATTCGCCTTGTGAGTGCTGACGCGTTTGTAACGGCGGAACTCCTGACAACTAGTTACTGAAGCCATCAACGGAGCACAGCATGGATACCATCAACACCCGCTCACCTGCCGCCGACAATTCCCTGCGTGGACTCTGGAACCGCTTTGCAACCCGTTTGGGCAATCTGATCAGCGATTCGTTTCTGGTGTTGGTGGCGCGCATCGCCATCGCCGCCATTTTCTTCATGTCCGGGCGCACTAAAGTCAGCGACGTTCTGACGATTACGCCGAGTACCTACGAACTGTTTCGTACGGAATACGCCTTGCCTGTGATCTCTCCAGAACTGGCGGCACACCTTTCGACCTACAGCGAGCACCTATTTCCACTGCTGTTGGTCCTCGGGCTGTTCACCCGCCTATCCGCCTTGGCATTGCTGGGTATGACCTTTGTCATTGAGGTTTTCGTTTACCCCGATGCCTGGCCGACGCACCTATCCTGGGCGGGATTGCTGCTAATCATCATCGCACGCGGTGCAGGAGCACTTTCGCTGGATCGCAGACTGGGCATCCGGTGATCCATTGACGTATGGAGAACTATCTAGCAGGAGTCTGCAAGTAGTTATCGCCCACATCAGCGTGAAGTTCGCCGTCAGTCCAAGAGCTCCCTTTGTTCTAGCTAACAATACTTCGGCTGCCACATGTGGGCAATCACAGGGCTTGCACGCGTATTGCGTATGCAATACGCAACTACACAAGCGAATACAGCCGATTTATCTTCCGCTAATTCATCTTTGACGCAAATCGCGTCATGCAACTTCAATAACACCTCCGCTTATTTTAAATACTGTTCCTCAAACGTATTGCCTGAATGACTCAGAAATAAGTCGCCCTAGTCTTTTAATCAAAGTGAGTGACCGCTTTTGGCCGATCTCTGCCTATCGTCAAGATGCCGTGTGCTGGTTAAGTCGAATGCAAAAGGGTGGTCAAGTCCACAATACACACGGTCATGATGGAGGCCGGCGTATGTTCGAGAGCGCGCGACAGGCACCACATGCGGCTCCACACGAGACCTTAAAGCCTGATGGGGTCGCGCTCTCTCTGCTGTTGCGGTCACTCAGCCGCATCCGCAGTGAGACCGCAAGAATGACAACGGGAAACTACCTTTTCGAACGCCTGTTTTTCCAAATGCTGCTGGTGGAAAACTGCTGAGGGCGATCAGCGGGTGCCTTCACTGTTGCAACTGCCGCTGCACGAGTTGAGCTCTCGTGCGATTGAGTGGCCTTGAATAGCCGGAGTGCTGCCGCCTCAATCGACAACCCCTCATTGATCGATGCATATACCTCGGAGTCGAAGCCCGACCCCAGCGGCGCAAGGGCAGTAATCCCGGCAATGCGTGCTTGCTCTGCAGTCTGACCGACGGGAGCAACAGTTGGGCCGAGGGCACGGACCGGTTGGTGATTAGTAAGGACCGGTGCAGTCTTAGATTTAGATGGCGGTGCCAAGACCGTGACGCCTTTGGAAAGACTGCTCACCAGCCCCTCCAGCGAGCCTAAGCGCTTGGCCAAGCCCGATTTTACAGCCGCAGCTCCCACCAACAGACCGCCACCACCGCCCATTGCCGGCACGCGAGCGGCGGGCACATTCAGGTTGCGCGCCACCTTGGCGACGAACACACCTGCCATAGCGTCGACCATCTCCCCCACTTTGGCCCGTCCCTGCTCCGTGGACAAATCCGGGCGCTTGTTGGGCGCGTTGCTGCTGACGATCTGATAGCGCTTCGGACCTTTTGCGTCCGGGCTATCCACTATCACCTCCACCACGACACCGATGCTGCCGACGATAGCGGTGTCATCGACAACGACCTCATGCGCAGCGGAGGCCAGCCAGTAAGCGGCACTTGCACCAGTCCCACCGACATACGCCACGATTCGCTTTTGCGACCGGCCGGCAAAGATCAGTTCGGCCAGCTCGTTGATTCCGCTGGCCATCCCGCCTGGGCTGTCGATGTCCAACACAATTGCTTTGACCGCCGGGTTATCCAGCGCCTGGCGAATATCGGTCGCGAGAATCTGAGTGCTGGTAGCGCCGCTGATCTCAGTCAGCAGATTGGCATAGCGGAATATGGGACCAACAATCGGCACGATGGCCACGCCGTCACGAATGGACACCTGGCGGGTGTTGTCGAGCTTGCGACCGAGGCGCGCCTCAAGTGCCACGGGATCCCCCATGCGTTCAGAGACGGCCAACAAGTCAGCTAAGGCGTTGGGTAAGATGAGCCAGGGTTGGCCGGATGCAAGGTCGAATGCAGAATTCATGGAGGTTCTCTCTTTCGATTAAAGGGACGACGTTGATTACGAAACCTCCTCCAACTGATCCAGGTACTCATCGAGGATCGCGGGCAGGTTTTCGCCCAGGCCGGCGGCGATGTTTCGGGCCAACGCGATTTCACGCTGCATGGTTTCGACGTACAGATGGTCGATGTCCGGATGCTTGCGGGCCACTTTATGAGCCACGGTGTCGAGGATGGACGCCACCTGTGCAGCGATGCGGGTCAGCGCGAACACGGCAAAGTCGACGGGCACCAGTTGGCGGGACGAGACAGCGTTCTTGTTCTCCTGACCCACACGCTGGGCGGCGGTGAGACCTCGGCGCTCCTCCATGAGTTTGTATTCGATCAGTGGGTCGATACCCTCCTCGACGTGGGAGGCCGTTTCCGCTTTTACCTGACCTGCTGAGAGGCCCCTTAGGTACCGAATGTAGGCAAGCCGACCCGCTTCAAAATCGAGCCCGCCATTTCCCTTGGAGCCAGGCAGGACACCGTCTGTAAGCAGATTGCGCACCTGTCGATCAGTAAGGTCCAGGTGCGCCGCGAGTTGTTTCTGATTAGCCATAAATCACCAAAGCGGAAGCGGAAACGGCCTTCCTGGCAAAAAGTCATAAATACTGGAAAGTCGGGGCTCGAATTACCCTCACCCCCAGGGGGTAGGGGAAAGGACCCATTGCACCAGCATGGTGCGCCAGAGCCCTAGGCTCCGTTACGCCACGATCAGATCGGCCCGGGTGACCGTGCTGGCGTAGCTATCGATCTCTTGACGATTGATCGAATCGCGACTGCCCAGGCTGAACAATGGGATGTGCAGGTCATCCAAGAGAGTGGTCGTGCCGGAGCCGTAGCGAGCGGTTGCCGACAGCTTCCCGCCCAATCCAATCAGCGCCTTTGCGGCCGCATCCCATTCAGCAATCAGTTTTAAGCGCACAGCATTGAGTTGCTCATTTTCAAGCGCCTGCAATTGTTCAAGCGCCTCTGCCTTTGCGCTGTCGATAGCAGCGAGTTCAACGGTCAACGCATTGACGATCGGCTGCTGACGCAAGGCCTTTCGCTGCGCATCGTCGACAGCCTCACCCGCGCGCTCGAGCTTGATCTGCGCCGCTTGCTCCGCTCCGTCGTCACCCTTGGCCAGTGCCGCGGCATAGTCCTTCGCTGCATTCTGCTCACCCTCGACAGCCCGGGCTTGCAGTTGGCTTATCTCACCGCTGACCTTGGCCAGCTTGCCGTCGACCTTCTCCCGAGTGCTGTCCAGTTTGGTGATTTCCTTCTGGGCAACGATGATCTTCTTGCGCGATGCCTTGATAGTGGCGTCTGCGTTCTCGGTGTCACGCTGCCAGGTGATCAGCTTGTCAAGGCGATACAGCTCACGCTTTAGGTTGCCTTGCTCGCTCGTGGCATTGTCGCGGGCCTCGTGCAGCTGAATACGCTCAAGGCCGCTGAGCGTGTCTTCATGGCGCAGGTCATCGCAGGCGGCGGCTAGATCCTGCTCAACCTGGCGAAGACGGTTTGCGGCCTGGGTGCGTTGGGATTGGTAATTGCTCATGTCGTTGGTCCTTCTGGGTGTGAGTGGGCTAGTTGGCCCAGTGCGTTTTGGCTGAAATGGATACGGTGAAACCCCCTGTTTCAGAAGCTCGGGCTCCTCCCCTGAAATGGATGCATGGAATGGCTGGAGGCTTTGCTGTTGGTGGCCTGCGGGGGGAGTGCCTTAGCCGCTGGTCCTGCAAATGTCCCTTCGTGCAGGGGAGTAAAGCCGTGGTGGTCGAGGTGTGCGTGCCACGTCTCCAAGGCTTTGCGCTTCATGCCCTCGGCAGTGGTGTGGATGTACGTGGCGTCGAGATCTTTCATGGCGTGGTTGAGCAGCATCTCGGCAACCAGGTAATCGATACCTAGATCCATCCACTGGGTGCGCGCCAACTTTCGCAGGTCATGGCTCGACCATTCGCCCTTGGCCATACCCTTGAACAAGGTGCTGGCCAACGTGGCGCTAACCGCCACACCAGGGCGCCCAGGGAACAGAAAAGACCCCTTATAACCATTGGCGTGTTGAATAGCCCTGTACCGCTCAATCAGGGCGCAGGCTTGGCTGGTCAGAGGCAGCGTGTGTTCAGTCTTGGTCTTGGTATCCGGCGCCGGGATGAACCATTTGCGGGTTTCGGTGTTCACGTTTTTCCAGCGGGCCAGGCGGGTTTCGCCTAGCCGGGTGCCGTGACAGAGCATCATCAGCGCGAGCATGGATTCCAGCGGCGCACGTCCGATCCGATCAGCGAGGTCCCGCAGGAGTGCCGGCAGATCATCACCGCGCAACTGGGCAGGCTTGGGCCGAATACGTGTCTGTACGAAGTCGGTATATTTGAGGCTGGCCATGGGGTTAACGCCCAGCAGTGCGAGCCGGGTTGCCTGACGGAACGCGACAGCCAGGACGCCATAGACCGAGCGCACGAACGAGAGCGCAAAACGCTCCTGCATTGGCCACATCAGCAGGCGGTCGAGACTGGACCGGTCAAGACTGGTCAGCTCCAGTGCTTGCAGTCGCGGCACCAGGTGGCAACGTAACGCGGACTGGGCGCTGGCCTTGCGCTTGACGGACAGCCCGCGGTCGCGGCTCATGCGGTCGGCGTACCAGATCAGCACATCACCCACCGTTGTCCAGCTAGTGGTGATCGACGTGGCGGCCGGGTCAGCAGAGCGCCGCGCAAGGATGGCAGGCAAGGTGGTCTGCATCAGCTTGGCATTGATACCGGGATAGTTGCCTGCCTTCCCCCACACCCCACCGATTACGACGTGCCATGAGCCTCTAGCCCGGTCGGTGGACGAGTAACGAAAGCGAAGTTCCGGGAATCTCGGGTCTCGCAACTGGCGAACCTGAGTCGCGGCGTGTTTGCGGATCTCGGAATCTGTAACCACGAGGTGCAGGGTTTTAGGGGGCGCGGGTAGTTGATGCGGCGCCGAGGCGGGGTCAATCATTGATAGCGTCCCCGATCGCTGAAACAGGGGGTTTCAAGTTGGCAGTGTTTGTCTGTGGGTGCGCCAACAGGGGGATAGGCGATGCGGCCTCGGCGAGAGAGATCAACAGAGCGTTAGCTTGTAGATCGCCCCGGTCGGCTGCGGCGCGCAGACGAGCCCAGGCGCACGCCAATTCAGCTTGTGTCGGCCGACGCTGGCGGCCCCTCGATTTGCTCATTTCCAGATACACCCTGATTCCATCAATTCAGGGCAGATTAGGGCTGATTCGCTTCGTTAAAAAGGAAGGAAAATGGCAGCTATTCACTTGAAACTGAACGACACGCTATAGGACACTTGAGGGAAATATTGCCGACGAACGGTCACTCTGACTGTAAAACACTAAGCCAGAAATAGGACCGGATTCATGGACGGAAAAAAACAGTTTGCGGTGTACAGCGATTCTCGCGAGGGTTTTCTGAGTCAAACTAACCCGAGTGTTTGGCATTACGACGCTGAGTATGCGATCCGCTTTGAGACCGAAAAAGATGCGAGGAGAGCTGCGGGAAGGCGGCACTCGGAGGACGCCCAGGCCGGCCGACTTTTCCAGGTTGATGGAGTCACCGAATTTGAGCCGCTAGGGAAAGTCGACAATGCGCCCCCAGGCAGTTGGGTTGTGACTATTATCGACCCTAAAGCTCCCGGACAAACTTTCTACCTCATGAGTGAAGGAAGGGTTGTGAAAATGTCGAGTTCGGCTGACGACGCAAAAGGCTACCGATCTGAGCGTGCTGCTAGAAAGGCTGTCGACGCTATTAACGGAGGGCAATTGTTCTCGGCGCAGACGCACCAGAACACGGCACAGGTGTATCACTTTCCTAGGTCTTGATCCCTCTATCGATGAGCACAACCGGTGCCTCACTGGATTTTCTCCTCGCGCAAATGCCCGGGCGAGACATCACCCGATGAGGTTGTCGATTATGCGATCACAGTCCTGTCGATGATCGGCACGACCGCTGACGTTCAGGTACCGCATCACCGTCTTGGCTTCGTCCTTGTGCCGTGGCCGGATCTGCGCCAGCAGCTCAAACACAAACCAGTCACGAGCTGACGCTTCCGGGGCAGGATCACCGGCGTAGCGCTCACATGCATTGCGCAGCCAGTAGAGCGCGCTCCAGTACTCCAGCTCGTAGATGCAGTCGTGCAGGGTGTTTGGCATCAGATCCGGCCTCGCCTGGAACCTGGCAGCAACCTCGGACTTGTCCAGGTCAAAGTGGTCAACAGGCTTTAGCCCATCGAGTACCGAGGCGCAGAACACCTCGGCATCTGTCAGGCTGAAAATCCGGTCACCGAAACGCGACCTGGCCTCTGTCTGCCTTCGCAGTTTCTCCACTGACGACTTGGCCAAGCTCTCAAGGTTACCGAGGTCGAACGACGACAAGGCCGCGATCATGTTGTTTGGGTGCTTGACTTGGAGCCATTGGCGATACCGTTCCTCAAGCTGCTTGAACGGCGTCTTGATGCGCTTTGCCGCTTCCATGGCCGCTTCGATGTGTCCAGGGTGGCCGGTGCCGACCACTTCACGCAGCCAGAGCAGGGCGTCAACGTCACGGTCCCCGGTCAGGCATTGCTGCGGTGGTAGCTCTTGCACGGCTGGCGACGTTCCAGCGCTTACCTGCATCGGCGGCAGGCAGAACAATGCCCGGTGGGCCTCATTGTCTCGAAAAGCACCCGACCGGCTCACGATGGTCTTGACCGTGCCGAGGGGTATCCCGGTGATTTGGGAGACTTCCCGGAACGAGTGGCGGCGACGCAGATCGAGGATGCGGATTCGCTGATCTTTTGAAACCCCCTGTTTCACTGTGTTCAAGTTGGAAACCCCCTGCCTCAATGTTGCTGACTTGGTCCGATTTGAGATCGGACCATGCACTGCACTTTTCGGATAATGAAACCCGCAAGTCCCCTGCTTTCGAACTGGCCCCACGGCTCGACGGATTGTTTGGGGGATTTCTGACACTCTCTCAAAACGCATCAAGATGGGCGCCTCGCTACCTTGGTGATCCAAGCCTCTAAATCTTTCACTAGGATCAGCCGTCGACGACCGGACTTAAAGGCTCGAAGCTCATTATTTGCGATTGCTTGAAAGATCGTAGAACGGGTCGTTCCAGTCATCGAAGCTGCCACCTCTGGGCCAACTGCTATAGGGGCGAACGTAACGTTTTTCACCTCCTGTACACCTCTCTCGAAGCTGCCATTCATGCCACGTCTCCATCCGGCCAGCGACCGCGCACATCAGCCAAGGCTTCCGCTCGTGTCATGGGCTCACCGATCATCGTGCAGAGCGGTTTCCCGTAGCGCATGACCTGCCAGTGACAGCGGCGCTCAATGCCGTCGTTCGATGCCAGTTCAGCCAAAAGCTCGAGCCGGTGGTTTTTGATGTAGGCCCGCACCTGGTCGTTGAGCCTGCTTGCGGGCGAAACCCGAACACGCTTCCCGCTCAACTTCGCCGCAAATCCCAGATTGAGCAGATAGGCGAGGGCGGCCATCAAAGCTCCTCCGCGTCATCATCCAAAAATGGAAGAGATGTGCCGTCTGGCAGCGGGCCACTTAGCAAGCTTTTCCAGTCTCGTTCTTCCTGCTTGGGGCCGAAGGTGCTCACATTCATCCGAAGGTGCTCAGACTTATCCCTGAGCACCTTCGATGATTCGTTGAGCACCTTCGGGATTTCATGAGCAACTTCTTTGCCCAGCTGCCATGCCCATCCGCTGCCCATCCCCTGTTTGCGGGCTTCAGCACCGACCACCTTTTGGGCCCTTCGAATCGTCGCCCAGGCGTGTCCAGCACCGTCGGCATCGGCTTTAATTTGCTTGGTGGGTACCGGCCCGCGAGCCAACAGATCGCGCAAAAAGTCACAAGCCTCATCCAACTCGCTGCGCTCATCACCGCCGGCCGATTCAACGTCTCCGAGAATGTCTCGAGCACTGCCGGTGATCGTGTCGCCCCAGATGACCCTTGTTGTCTCGATGCCGTCGCCTATCGTGAACGGCTCAATGGCGTAAGAGACTCCGCCCTCATCGGTACCGATGTTGGACTTTGCCCGCGCCAGCACTCGGGCATCTGAGTCTTCCTGTTTGGCCGCAACCAGTACCGTCCGGGCCAGTGCCGAGAACGCTTGCGAGCCGATCACCCGATCCGCCGGCGATGAACCGGCCCCGCCTTTGGCAAAGTGGCTGATGCCGACCACGGCGCAGAGATTGGCCTCGGCAAAGTCCACCACGCCCTGTAGGCCACGCCGGACGTCGTTGGCCTTGTGCATATCCCCCTTCACGGCGCCGACCACGGGGTCAAGCATCAGCAATGACACGCCGCCCAGCTCGCGGGCCGTTTCGCGCAACAACCCGATATCGTTTGCTGGGTCAAAGGGGTCAGAGTCGCCTTGAGCGTTGAGGCGACCTTGAATGATGTGTACCCGGCTCACGTCAGCACCAGCAGCGATCAGGCGTGGCACCAGCGTGTCTGCCGGGTCGTCTTCGCTCGACCAAATCAGGACGTTGCCGCGCTCCTGGCAAATCTCACCATCTGGCCAGCGACCGCCCGTGGTGATGGTCGCGATCAAGCTAATCAATAGCGTGGTTTTCCCGGTACCGCCGGCGCCCGCCAGAATGTGCAACTTCCCCTTCGCCAGCCAGCCAGGCCAGAGCCAACGAATCGCTACAGGCTTGATATTCGCCGCGCTCACAGCGTTGACCTTCCACACGGAGGGGATTACCTGGAGTGGCGTGACAGTATTGGCCCACTGCTCTGCAAATCTGTCCTTGTTGCTCATTTCACCCCCAGACGCTGTTTGGCGAGGTTGAAGCGCTGCAGATCGTCGCCGGATAACTTTCCGTCATCGAGCAGTGACTTTCCGATCAGGTAAACGGCCCGCTCATGTTTGATAGCGGCCGCACTTGGCCCACGGCGTTCTCGTTTCTCACCGGGGAATAGATCGCGAAGCTCTAAGCCAATTGCCGAAACGATGCTTTGAGCGGTACAGCCGGCCCAACACTTCAGCAGAACAGTCCCTTCCGAAGTTTCACTAATTGCCAAACTTGGGCTCTTGTCGTCATGTGCAGGACAGCACGCTTTCCACTTGTTAGCGCCAGCTGGTTTAACTTTGTCGAGGCAGCCGAGAACTTTCTCCAGGCAAGCCGATCCCGCCGGCGCAAGTGCGCCGTTTTGAATATTCATAGTTAGCCCCTTACGCGAGTATCGCGGCGATAAACACGGCGGCGATCACGGGCGCGATCCACAAGTTCCGGTGATACCTTCGTTCCCACGTAAGCGACTTTAGAGTCAGTCATTAACATCGCCCGCGGAACATACGTATATTGGCCGCAGGGCAAAGTACGCGGTGCCCGACGAGTGCGAGGCACGTACTTATCCAACAGCGCCATCGACTCAGCCATAGACTCTTGCAGTCGTTTGCCGCTTTCACACAAAGGAACAGGCTCACCAGGTCGAATAGCGTTCCATGCGTAGCGATCAGCTAATATTTCGTTCACATCACCAATAACTCGCTGGCAGTCTGCGTGAACTTCTGGGTCGGTAATTCCGAAAGTGTCAAAGCCACAGTGGTTATCGCGATAGTGTCCGATTTCATGCATGACGACGAATGCGTGGATTTCGTCGTCTTCAAGTTGGGACCAATCTATTTCTGGGCGCTGGACACTCCGCAGAGCACCCGCGTCTATTTTTGCGGCCACCAGAATTACAACTCGTTCCTGCAGACACACTTCGTTGACTGACGCGTCAGGGTGAACAGCTTGTGCAAAAGGGTTGAACATACCCCAGTTGCCTGCCAGCTCTTCGTCAGTGCCAATCGCGAGGCAGCAACCCGCTTCTTTGGATATCTCGGCAAGATTACGGTACTGGACGCGGCCGAGCGTGAGAGTGGTATTGCTCTTCACAGGGCACCGCCTTGAGCTTCCAGTGCACGGACCTGGCTCATGTGGTGGTTGTAGCGTGTCAAGCGAACAGATAGGGACGAGTTTGCGCGGAGGGCGGCCATTGCCATAGCGCGATGCGCAGCGGCTTTGTTGGACGGGGCGGACGGATTTCGAGTGCGAGAGAACTGCATGGGTATAGCTCCTTTTGCTTTCGGGGAGCTGCCACGGTCCTTCTCACGGGATAGGTGGCAGCTATGCGTGGGGTGAGAATACCGGGGCAAAAGGAAACCCGGCCAGACCGAAGTCTGCCCACGCACAGCCGCCATAAAGCGAAATCTCAGGCATAAAAAAACGCCGGAGATGGAATCTTGGGCGCTGTGCGCCTTTTGCTTACTCGGGTTCTCACGCCCGGTCACTGATTTGGCAGCGACAGCAGGACGATACAACGGGAGATTTTCCGGCGCAAGTCTTACTCGTGCCCTTTTTTTCCACTCGTGCCCATCCCTGTGTATGGGCACGAGTAAAGAAAATGGGCACGAGTGAGAATAAAGGGCATGAGTAAGGGGTTGGGTATTCATGCCACTTCACCCCGGCTTTCAGCGACACGGGCGTCACACCAGCCCAGAACCTCAGCCTCGATCCAGACGACACACTTGGGGCCCAGGGTGACTTGCTTGGGGAAGTTGTCAGCAGCGATACGGCGGTAAATCTCAGTGCAGGAAAGGCCGGTGATCGACTCTACTTCCTGGCGCTTGATGAATCGGCGAGCTGGTGCGGTGGTATTGGAAACGTTTGCCATCGTCTGCGCCTCCTTGGGCGGTATTGGTAATCGACGATGGCAATGCTGGCGGGTAAGAAGCGGTGCTGACAGTCCGGTGTGCGGCGCAAACCGTACAGTTTGCTGAGCATAATGTACGGTTTGCAGTGCAGACCGTAGTCAGGTCACGAGCGAACCCTTTCGTGAACTCGAATCCATTCTTGTAGCGTCCGCTCTTTTATTCCGTCTCGCTTGGCTATGATGCGGCAGAAGTCGGAGCGGTTCTTGTACCCTGCAGATGTTTTGTCCCACTCCGCCAGCAGTAGGGTCTTTACCTTGTTCGTTGAGGCATGACGTTTATTCGCTCGCTCACTGGCTATGTTTGAGGCGATTTGGCCTTGTCTCTCGAAAGAACGGTTTAGCGCATAACTAGCTGCCAGCTCGCCATAGGTTTTCAGAATCAGTTCGTATACTTCAAACGCTTCTTTGATCTTGCCTTTGCTATATAGCCAGCACAGTAAGTCATATTGATATACCAGTAGGCTTGTTTTCTGCCAGTAGTCAAACTCTCCAAACGACGCGTGAATAGATAGTGTGGTCAACTTCTCAACGGCTGTCGTCGCAGATGATCGGCGGCTTGGAAGAGTTATCTCCGCAGCTATTGCGATTAGCTCTAAGTCCGCCTCTATGATATCCCCTACGTCTGCGCCAACCTGAATTGCCGGTAAATTCTTCCAGGCGTCTTCATCGTCCTGGCCTAGTGCAATGTATGCCAGTTCCTCAAAGCAAAACGATAGGGTGTCTGTAAATTGCTCTTGGATATTCGAGAGCTTAGAACTTTCAAATGAATTGAACGAGTCTAGTTGCTCATACAGTTTTTCAAGATCGATGTATCGGAAGTATTCGCAAAGCATTAGCACGCCCTCATTAACTGTACATTTGAGTTCGCGCCAGCACATAGCGCGTCGATTGAGTCAGCCCAGGCCTGCATCATTCCCCGGCGCTGCTCCAGGTAGTTGGCGTGGTTGTACGTGTCCCGGATGCCGTCGCTGTCGCCGTGGGCCAGCTGTCGTTCGATCCAATCTTTGTTGTACCCGCGCCCGTTGAGCTCTGTGGAGAGCAGGTGACGGAAGCCGTGGCCGGTCTGTCGGTTCTCGTAACCCATCACGCGCAGCGCCTTGTTGATCGTGTTCTCGCTCATTGGCCGATCTGGGTTTTGCTGGCCGGCGAACACCAGCGGGTATTTCCCCGTGATCGGCTGCAGCTGGCGCAGGATCTCCACAGCCTGTTTCGGCAGCGGCACAGCGTGAGGCCGGCGGGCCTTCATTCGTTCCTTGGGGATTGTCCAGGTGGCGGCATCCAAGTCGAACTCTGCCCAGGGCGCAGCGCGCAGTTCACCAGGCCGCACAGCGGTCAGCACCAGCAATCGGATAGCTGATCTGGTCAGGGTGTTGATGTTGGCGCTGTCGCACTTTTCCAGCAGCTCGGGCAGTTCAGCCATTGCAACGTGAGGATGATGGCGAGGGGCCTTCGCTTGGGCGGCCACCACGTCCAGATCGGTTGCGGGGTTTGACTCAACGACACCTTTGGCCAGGCCGTATCGGAATATCTGATGCAGCCACTGCCGGATCTTCCCGGCGGCGTTCAGCGTCCCGCGCGCCTCGACCTTGCGTACCAGCTCCACCAGATCGGGGCGGGTGATAGTTTTTAACTGGCGTGATCCGATACCGGGGATCAGATCGTTTTCAAGGTACAGCTTGGCCTTGTAAATCGTGCTGTCTGCCCAGCGGGGCGCGTTGTAGGCAAACCACTCTCGCGCCAGCGTCTCGAATGTCAGTCCTTCCACCTTCTGCGCTTGCCTGGCCGACTTGCGCTCGCTCGACGGGTCTTTGCCTTCCGACATCAGCTGGCGCGCCTCAGATCGCTTCCGGCGAGCTTGCACCAATGTCACTTCAGGGTATGAACCGAATGCCAACCGATTTTCTTTGCCGAGGTGGCGGTACTTAAGGCGCCAGAGCTTTGAGCCTGTCGGCATCACTTCGAGATACAGGCCTTCGCCGTCGGCGAGTTTGTACGGCTTCTCCCTGGGCTTGGCAGCCTTGAGAGCGGAATCGGTCAGGGGCGTGACTTTCAGGGCCATGGAGCACCATTTTGGGGGCATGCGAGATGACCGAACCGGCCATGCCCCCAACTCTGCCCCCAAAACTCTGGGCTGGCAAGGTTGGTTTGGGAAATCATAGACAACAAAAAGCCCGCACTGGGCGGGCTTTTTGTGGGCTTTCGGGTAGTTTTGGCACCACCTGAAATCAATTAGTGGTGCCCAGAGACGGAATCGAACCGCCGACACGGGGATTTTCAATCCCCTGCTCTACCGACTGAGCTATCTGGGCAACGGGGCGCATTAAACTGGTTTTTCGGGGGGTCGTCAAGAAAGTTTTCAAAAAAATTTTAATTATTACCGTCGCTTACGTTCCGACCCTCGAAAAAGCGGGATTATTCAGCCGGCGGAACGTAGCCGTCAGCCTTGGCGTATTCCTCGCCGGAAAAGAACTTGTCCATCTCGCCCTGAAGATATTTGCGGTCTTCGGCGTTCATCATGTTCAAGCGTTTTTCGTTGATCAGCAGAGTCTGGTGCTTTTGCCAGTCTGCCCAGGCTTTGGCCGAGACGTGGTCAAAAATGTCCTGACCTTTTGCGCCTGGAAATGGAGCGCGCTCCAGGGCGGGTAATTCTTCTTTGTACTTGCGGCACATGATGGTGCGGGTCATGACGACTCTCCTGCGTTCAATACGGCGGCCGCGCGTTCGAGCAAGGTTTTGACCGGGGCGGCAAGGCCCAGGCGCGGCGGGGTGGCGAGGTTATACCAGAGCCAGTCGGCCTCGGCCACGTGATGGCCGGCCTCCTGGACCTGAACCAGCCAGGGTTCGATGGACAACTGAAAATGACTGAAGGTGTGTACCAGGCTCGGCAGCGCCTGTTGGCTGCCAAGCTCCAGCGAATGCTGCGAAGCCAGATGTTGCAGGTCGTCGAGGTCGTCGAGTTCCGGCAGGCTCCATAGACCGCCCCACAAGCCCGTGGAAGGGCGACGGTAAAGCAGAATCGCGCCTTCGCCGTTGGCAAGCATCGGCATCAGCGTGCGCTTCTGTGGCACGGCTTTGCGCGGTTTGGGGATCGGGTAGCGCGTCTCCAGGCCAAGCATGTGCGCTTCGCAGCCTTTTTCCAGCGGGCAGAGCAGGCAGCTCGGCTTGCTGCGGGTGCAAAGCGTGGCGCCCAGATCCATCATCGCCTGGGTATAGGCGTTGACCCGATCATGCGGCGTAAAGCGCTCAGCGTTGGCCCACAGCTGTTTGGCGACCTTTGGCTCGCCCGGATAACCCTCTTGCGCGGTAAAGCGCGCCAGCACCCGTTTGACGTTGCCGTCGAGGATCGGCGCCCGTAGACCCATGCTCAGGCTGGCGATGGCGCCGGCCGTGGACAGGCCAATGCCCGGTAGATCAACCAGCTTTTCCACATCGCGGGGAAACTCGCCACCGTACTCGGCGACAACAATCTTCGCGGTCTTCTGCAAATTGCGCGCACGGGTGTAGTAACCCAGGCCGGTCCACAGGTGCAGGACTTCGTCTTCCGGCGCAGCGGCCAGGGCTTCGACCGTCGGCAACGAGGCCATGAAGCGGTCGAAGTAGTTCAGCACGGTGCTGACCTGGGTCTGCTGCAACATGATTTCCGAGACCCACACCCGATAGGGGGTGATGCCTTGTTGCCAGGGCAAGTCGTGGCGGCCGTGGCGGTCGTACCAGTCCAGCACCGCCGATGAAAACTGCTCGGCTCTCATCGCTTGAACAGCCCCTTCAAGGCGTCTTTCAGTTCAGGGCTGACTTTGTCACCCAGCTTCTCGTCGATTTTTTCGCTGATCTTCTCGCCAGCCAATTTGCTCGCGACTTGCCCCATGCGTTCGTTATCGAGGCGGCAGGCCTTGGCGCCCAGTTCCAGCGGGCCGCGGCAGCGCAGCGGCCACTCGATGCCGACGAACTTCTCGCCGACCTGGCAGGCCGGGTCCGGCATGTCGCTCTTGTCGCCTTCGACGATAACGCCCACGCGGTAGTCCATGCCCAACACCCGCAGATCGACATCGCCGTCGCCCTTGACGGTCATGCCCGGGATGCGCACTTTCAGGTCCGGGTTGCTGGCCACGCCGTTACGGAAGGTCAGGTTGCCCTTGAGCTCCTGGAACGGTGTGTCCTTGCCCCGTGGTTCGCCGCTGAGGGATTTACGGTTCAGGGTGGCGATGCCTTTGCACAGCTGTTGTTCGAGGTTGGCATTGAGCAGCACGCCGTTATTGATGACGAAACTGGCGTTGCCGTTGAGGGTTTCGATCAGCGCTTTCTGGCTGTTGCCGCTGCCGGTCAGGTTGCTGTTGACCGTCACCAGACCTTTGACCGGTGGATTTTTACCCTGGCTTTCAAGGATTTTTTCCATCGGTACTTTGCTGATGCTCGTCTGCATGTTCAGCGCTGGCACCTGTTGGCGCACGTCGAGCGTACCTTTGGCGTCGAAGTTGCCGTCGTACAGGTCGCCGCGAAGGCTCTCCAGGGTCAGCAGACCGCCCTGGCCTGTGGCCTTGAGCACGGCGTTCTGGATCGGCAATTTATCGAGCGTCAACTGACCGAAGGTGAGGTCAGCGTCTACGTCGAGTTTGCTCAGGCGTTCCACCGGCAGCAGGCGCTCGTTGCTCCACGCGTCTTTGGTCGGTGCTTGCGGCAGCGGTGTGCTGCCCGCGCCAGCCAAGGCATCGGCTTCGGTGCTGGCCACTTCGGCCTGACGCACCTGCGTCGCGCTGTTGGCTTCGGCAGATTTTGGTGGCAGGTAACGGTCGACGTTGAAGGTGTCGGCTTTGAGGGTCGCCCGCAGCGATTGTTTGGCGAAGTCCTCGACGGCGATGCGGCCACTGAAGGTGCTGTCATCGACTTTCATGTTGATGTTGTCGAGCACCACGCTGGTCGGCGTGCCAGCCAGACGGCTGACTAACTCGACTTTGCTCAGGCTACCGTCAGCCATCGCCGGAAGCTTCTGGCCGATGCTGTCGACGAATTTCGCCAGATCGAACTGGGCGATCGACAGGCCGCCGCTGATTTGCGGGGTTTTGTCGAGGTCGTTGACCTTCAGTTCACCCAATGCGCGCAGTTGGTTGGCAGAGATCTTGATGCCAGTCCATTCGGCGACGTTCGCCGCTTTATCCAGCAGCAACTGGCCTTGGGCAGCGAAGGTCATGGTTTTGCCTTGCAGCGGATCGCCAGCCACTTCGCCAGAGAGTTTCATGTCTTCGAGTTTGTAGCGCTGCAATGCGCGCTCGAAACGCAGCTCGCCGTTGAGCTCGGTACGGACACGCAAGACCGGCTGGTTGGTGCCCAGGAACGCGGTGAGTTTGACCGGGATGTTCGTGGAGTCATGCACCGGCCCTGTACTCAGCTGGATGCTTTCGGCGCTGAATTGCTTGCCGGTTTTCTCGTCGCTGTATTCAACGCGGGCGTTGTTGACGGTCAGGCTGTCGATGTCCAGGCGAATCGGCTGGGCCGGTTTTTCCGCTTGGGCGGTGGTCTCGGACGCTGGTTGGCCGGTGGTCGCGGGCGGTGTGGCTGATGTGGCCGGGGCTTTGCCGATGTCTTGCCAGTTGCCGTGGCCGTCCTTGTCGCGGGTCAGGCGCAGGTTCAGGCCTTCGACGCGCACATCGCTCATCTGCACTTCACGGCGCAGCAGCGGCAGCACGCGAACCGACAAGCCAAGCATCTGCAAGTCAGCGAACGGCTCGGTGGGCTTGGCCAGGGTCGCGACGCTGGCTTCGTGCAATTCCAGGCCCAGCCACGGGAACAGGCTCCAACCGATATCGCCATTGAGCGTCAGCTCGATGTGGGCCTTGTCGCGGGCTATCTGGCGAATCTCGTCTTTATAGTCGTTGGGATCAAAGAGGTGGGTCAGGGCAAAGCCCAGCGCCACAATGATCAGCAACAGCCCGAGAAGTACCAGACCCAGGATTTTGCCGAACGCTTTCATGGGCGAGTCCTTGTAGTTAGTCGAATTCGAAATTTAGCCGGGGAGTATAGCGCTCCGTAGCGGACGACCGGTCAGCGATCACGTCGGCAATACATCCAGCGGTATTTTCAGTTTGGCCGCCAGCGCTTGCGCCTCCAGATGCCTGGCAGGCGCCAGCAAGCGCAATGTCGCGCCCGATTGCGACGCCATTTTCTGCGCTTCATTCACCAGGCGCTCGGCCACGCCACGACGACGGGTGATTTTTCGTACACATAGTTGGGACAGATGCCAGACATCCGAGTGCTGTTGCAGGCGTGCCGCGCCCAAAAGCCGATCGTTGAAGCGGCCGGCGATCAGCGAACCGTCCAGCAGGCAGCTTTCGATCAACTGCAAATCTCCGGCAAACGGGGCAAACAGCCAGTCCGGCGCATCGCGGTAGATCTTCTGCAGATCTTGCTGATCCTGATAAGTGGCTTCGTTTAGCGGCTCGACAATGATCGGCATGAGGGTTCCTTCAGTGGTACGAGAACTGATGACATACAAAAGGTGATATCACTTTGGTTTTTCTGTCACGTACAGATGGTAACCTTTGCCGGTTCGTCCGTCCTTCTGCGACGTGATGTCGCACCAAAATGAAGCTTCCCCCCAAAAAACAGTCATGCGTGCGCATAAAGGCTGAGGGGTGAGGAGTGGCTGACGAACCCTACTAATAATTGGGGGATACACAATGACCACGAGCATCACGGCGGACGGCCTCAAAGCCGACCAGCCCGCGTTCCTGTCCAAGGAACGCATCATCGCCAAGCCCGGTTTCAACCGTTGGCTGGTACCACCGGCGGCCCTGGCCATTCACCTTTGCATCGGCATGGCCTACGGCTTTTCGGTGTTCTGGTTGCCACTGTCCAAAGCCCTGGGCGTGACCAAGGCAGTGGCCTGCGCGCCGGACATGAGCTTCATCTCGCAAGTCTTCTCGTCCCAATGTGACTGGCCGATCTCGATGCTCGGCTGGATCTACACCCTGTTCTTCATCTTCCTCGGTTGCTCGGCCGCCATCTGGGGCGGCTGGCTGGAACACGCCGGGCCACGCAAGGCTGGCGTTGTATCGGCCCTGTGCTGGTGTGGCGGTCTGCTGATTTCAGCGCTGGGGGTCTATACCCACCAGATATGGCTGATGTGGATCGGCTCCGGGGTCATTGGCGGTATCGGCCTGGGCCTGGGTTACATCTCGCCGGTATCGACCCTGATCAAGTGGTTCCCGGACAAGCGCGGCATGGCGACCGGCATGGCGATCATGGGCTTCGGTGGTGGTGCGATGGTCGGTGCTCCGCTGGCCGCAGCATTGATGGGCCACTTCGCCTCGCCAACCAGCGTCGGCGTATGGCAGAGCTTCCTGGTGATGGCCGCGATCTACTTCGTGTTCATGATCGGCGGTGCACTGTCCTACCGCGTTCCGCCAACCGGCTGGAAGCCTGAAGGCTGGACCGCCCCGGCGAAGAAAGCTTCCAACGCGATGATCACCCACCGTCACGTCCACGTGAATGTGGCGTGGAAAACCCCGCAATTCCGTCTGGTGTGGCTGGTGCTGTGCCTGAACGTTTCGGCGGGTATCGGCATCCTCGGCATGGCTTCGCCGCTGTTGCA
This sequence comes from Pseudomonas rossensis, assembly GCF_039888995.1. Taxonomy (NCBI): domain Bacteria; kingdom Pseudomonadati; phylum Pseudomonadota; class Gammaproteobacteria; order Pseudomonadales; family Pseudomonadaceae; genus Pseudomonas; species Pseudomonas rossensis. The sequence continues at coordinate 29,394 of NZ_JBBWCB010000002.1, forward strand.
GGAAGTGTTTGCCGGTAAGCTGCTGGGTAACGGTCTGACTTTCGGTCAGCTCGACGCTTCGCAACTGGCTTCGATCGCTGCAATCGCTGCCGGTTTCACCGGTTTGTTGAGCCTGTTCAACATCGGTGGTCGGTTCTTCTGGGCTTCGTTCTCGGATTACCTGGGCCGCAAAAACACTTATTTCGTGTTCTTCGCGCTTGGTTTTGCGCTGTACGCGTTGATCCCGAACCTCGGTCACCTGGGCAACGTTGCGCTGTTTGTAGCGGCCTTCTGCATCATCCTGTCGATGTACGGCGGTGGTTTTGCGACTGTTCCGGCTTACCTGGCGGACCTGTTCGGTACGCAAATGGTCGGCGCGATCCACGGTCGTCTGCTGACGGCATGGGCGGCGGCGGGCGTGTTGGGTCCGGTGCTGGTGAACTACCTGCGTGAGTATCAGCTGAGCATCGGCGTTGAACGCGCCGCGGCTTACGACATCACCCTGTACATCCTCGCGGGCCTGCTGGTGCTGGGTTTCATTTGCAACCTGCTGGTGCGTCCGGTGGCCGACAAGTACTTCATGACCGACGCTGAACTGGCCGCCGAACAGGCGCTGGGCCACGACAAGGGGGCTGACAGCAGCACCGTATTGGAGTGGAAAGCGGATGCGGGCACCAAGCCGTTGGCAGTGGCTGCATGGCTGGTGGTGGGTATTCCGTTGGCGTGGGGTGTTTGGGTAACCCTGCAGAAAACGGCGGTGTTGTTCCACTAAGTACCGCATGTGCCTGACATGGGTTGTGTCAGGCACATTGGTTTATGCCCTAAAAGATCGCAGCCTTCGGCAGCTCCTACAGTCAGTGTTCACATGACATGGTGTGAATGCGGTCGGTGTAGGAGCTGCCGAAGGCTGCGATCTTTTGCTTGTCATGACATGTCTATCCCCGACAACACGGGATTCAGTCCGTCAGTGAAATCACCTCCCGTGTTTCTGTTTGGCGCCCGCGCCCCTATAATGGCTGCCTTTTTCGCCCAATGATTTTGCGGAGCTGGTGATGGCCGAACGTAAGGCGTCAGTCGAGCGCGACACTCTGGAAACCCAGATCAAAGCCTCGATCAACCTGGATGGCACCGGAAAGGCCCGATTTGATATCGGTGTTCCTTTTCTTGAGCACATGCTGGACCAGATCGCCCGTCACGGGCTGATCGACCTGGATATTGTCAGCAAGGGCGACCTGCATATCGACGACCACCACACGGTGGAAGACGTCGGTATCACCCTGGGTCAGGCCTTCACCAAAGCCATCGGCGACAAGAAAGGCATCCGTCGCTACGGCCACGCCTACGTGCCGCTCGATGAAGCGCTGTCGCGCGTGGTGATCGACTTCTCCGGCCGTCCGGGCCTGCAGATGCATGTTCCCTACACCCGTGCCACCGTCGGCGGTTTCGACGTTGATCTGTTCCAGGAATTCTTCCAGGGCTTCGTCAACCACGCCAACGTCAGCCTGCACATCGACAATCTGCGTGGGCACAACACCCACCACCAGATCGAGACCGTGTTCAAGGCTTTCGGCCGCGCACTGCGCATGGCCGTAGAGCTGGATGACCGCATGGCCGGTCAGATGCCGTCGACCAAAGGCGTTCTGTAATGCAGACGGTCGCGGTTATCGATTACGGCATGGGCAACCTGCACTCGGTGGCCAAGGCCCTCGAGCACGTCGGTGCCGGCAAGGTCCTGATCACCAGCGATGCCGATGTGATTCGCGAAGCCGACCGGGTGGTATTCCCCGGCGTCGGCGCGATTCGCGATTGCATGGCGGAGATCCGTCGCCTGGGCTTCGATTCGCTGGTGCGCGAAGTCAGCCAGGACCGTCCGTTCCTCGGCATCTGCGTGGGCATGCAAGCCTTGCTCGACAGCAGTGAAGAGAACGACGGCGTCGACTGCATCGGCCTGTTTCCAGGCGCAGTGAAGTTCTTCGGAAAAGGCCTGCACGAAGACGGTGAGCACCTGAAAGTCCCGCACATGGGCTGGAACGAAGTGAAGCAGACGGTGAGTCATCCGCTGTGGCACAACATTCCGGACCTGGCGCGTTTCTACTTCGTGCACAGCTACTACATCGCTGCCGGCAACCCGCGGCAAGTGGTGGGTGGCGGTCACTACGGTGTCGATTTCGCCGCCGCGCTGGCCGATGGCTCGCGTTTCGCCGTGCAGTTCCACCCGGAGAAAAGCCATACCCATGGCCTGCAATTGCTGCAGAACTTCGCCGCGTGGGATGGTCGCTGGTAAATGGCCGTCAAGAAATCCAAACCGCCGATCCTGACCCTCACTCCTGAACAGGAGAACGAGGCCAATCACAAGATCAAGCGGTTCATGGAGGATCGTTTCGAACTGGACCTGGGTTCGTTCGAAGCGGCGGAAATCCTTGAGCTGTTTACCCGCGAAATTGCGCCGCACTATTACAACAGGGCGATTTTCGATGTGCAGACGCACCTTAAAGAAAGGTTCGAAAGCATCGAAAGCGACTTGTGGGCGCTCGAGAAAAACTGATTTTCGAGCTAAGCTGAACAATCGAATTTGAAGGTTTGCCAGATGCTGATTATTCCCGCTATCGATCTCAAAGACGGTGCCTGTGTTCGTCTGCGCCAGGGCCGCATGGAAGATTCCACGGTGTTCTCCGATGATCCGGTGAGCATGGCTGCCAAGTGGGTGGAGGGCGGTTGCCGTCGTCTGCATCTGGTCGACCTGAACGGCGCCTTCGAAGGCCAGCCGGTCAACGGCGAAGTGGTCACCGCCATCGCCAAGCGCTACCCGAACCTGCCGATCCAGATCGGCGGCGGTATCCGTTCCCTGGAAACCATCGAACACTACGTGAAGGCCGGCGTGAGCTACGTGATCATCGGCACCAAAGCGGTGAAAGATCCGGCTTTCGTTGCTGAAGCCTGCCGCGCGTTCCCGGGCAAAGTGATCGTCGGTCTGGATGCCAAAGACGGTTTTGTCGCCACTGACGGCTGGGCTGAAATCAGCACCATTCAGGTGATTGACCTGGCCAGGCAATTCGAAGCCGACGGCGTATCCGCGATCGTTTATACCGACATCGCCAAAGACGGCATGATGCAGGGCTGCAACGTACCGTTCACCGCTGCGCTGGCCGCCGCGACGAAGATTCCGGTCATCGCTTCGGGCGGTATCCACAATCTGGGTGACATCAAGTCGCTGCTCGACGCGAAAGCACCAGGCATCATCGGCGCGATCACCGGCCGTGCGATCTATGAAGGCACCCTCGATGTCGCTGAAGCGCAAGCTTTCTGCGATTCGTACAAAGGCTGAGGACTGACCATGGCGCTGGCCAAACGCATCATCCCTTGCCTGGACGTGGATAACGGCCGGGTGGTCAAGGGCGTCAAGTTCGAGAACATTCGCGACGCCGGCGACCCGGTGGAAATCGCCCGTCGCTACGACGAGCAGGGTGCCGACGAGATTACCTTTCTCGACATCACCGCCAGCGTCGACGGTCGCGACACCACGCTGCATACCGTCGAACGCATGGCCAGCCAGGTGTTCATCCCGCTGACCGTGGGTGGCGGTGTGCGTACCGTGCAGGACATTCGCAATCTGCTGAATGCTGGCGCGGACAAGGTTTCGATCAACACTGCTGCGGTATTCAATCCTGAGTTTGTTGGTGAAGCGGCTCAGCATTTCGGTTCGCAGTGCATCGTCGTTGCCATCGACGCCAAGAAGGTTTCCGGCCCGGGCGAGACCCCGCGCTGGGAAATCTTCACCCACGGTGGTCGCAAGCCAACCGGTCTCGACGCCGTTGAATGGGCGAAGAAGATGGAAGGCCTGGGCGCCGGTGAAATCCTGCTGACCAGCATGGACCAGGACGGCATGAAAAACGGCTTCGATCTGGGCGTTACCCGCGCGATCAGCGATGCATTGGGTATTCCGGTGATTGCTTCGGGCGGCGTCGGCAACCTGCAGCACTTGGCTGACGGCATTCTAGAAGGCCACGCCAGTGCAGTGTTGGCGGCGAGCATTTTCCACTTTGGCGAATACACCGTGCAGGAAGCCAAGGCCTACATGGCTCATCGCGGCATCGTGATGCGCTAAACAAACCGATACAGGCCAGTGGACATCATGGCGGGCTCAGGGCACTCTTGGGTACGCCATGGATCTCGGTAGCCAGACATGCTTAAACGCCTTCTTCTTGTCCTCGCCAGCGCTTCTCTATTGCTCGTCAATGGAGCGCATGCCGCAGAAAATCCCGACACCGGTCTGGTGTTGCTGACTGAAAATTTCCCCCCCTACAACATGGCGAAGAACGGCAAGAACTTCGCTCAGGACGAGAACATCAATGGCATCGCGGTGGACATCGTCCGCGAGATGTTTAAACGCGCCGAAGTCACCTACAGCCTGACGTTGCGTTTCCCTTGGGAGCGAATCTACAAGCTCGCCCTGGATAAGCCCGGTTACGGCGTATTTGTGATGGCGCGGTTGCCGGATCGCGAGAACCTGTTCAAGTGGGTTGGCCCGATCGGGCCGGATGACTGGATCATGCTGGCCAAGGCCGATAGCAAGATCAGCCTTGAGTCGCTGGAGCAGGCGCGCAAATACAAGATCGGCGCCTACAAGGGCGATGCGATTGCCGAGACGCTGGCCAAGCAAGGACTGAAACCGATCGTTGTGCTGCGGGATCAGGACAACGCAAAAAAACTGGTCAACGGCCAGATCGACCTGTGGGCTACCGGCGACCCCGCCGGGCGCTATCTGGCGCGCCAGGACGGGGTAACCGGGCTCAAGACCGTGCTGCGCTTCAACAGCGCCGAACTGTACCTGGCGCTGAACAGGCAGGTGCCGGACGAAACCGTTGCCAAATTACAGGCGGCGCTGGATCAGCTACGCAAGGAAGGTGTGGTGGACGACATCATGGCGAAGTATTTGTAGTGTGAGTCAAAAGATCGCCCGTTCAGCGGTCAATCCCATCCTTTTCATGCCCGGCCACCGCCTTATGGCCGTGCACTATTCAATCAGATCGAAACGCACTGCCGAGGGTTGCGGCCCGGAATCGCCTTGCGCATAGCTGCAGACCTTGGTGGCCGAGGTTATCCGCAGCGTTAGGCTGCCTGCCACTGGTTGGTAGCGCGCATCATCGAAGTCACCGCATTGGGTGATATCAGCCGGGCCTGCGTGAAAGAAATGAGAAGTGAATGCCGGGTACGCATTGCTCCATGACAAGTGAGCGTTGCGATTGGCGTCTAGCGTAATGCTCGGTGCCGGGGCTGGCTCGGCTAAATGGACGGCGTGCGTGAAAACGTTCCTGAGTAGCCCGCTGACAAGTTGTTGCTCTGCTGAATTGACACCGATGATGCACAGAACGTGCATGCGTGTCTCAGGACCGATAGCGCTGTTAATGTAAGCATCGGTGGCGCTGATCGCTGCGCTGTATTGGTTGGGGTCTTGGCAACTCAAGGCATCGCGTGTCGCTTTATAGCGATAGTAGGGCGTATTGATTTCGAACCTGAAATCCCATGTGGGCAAGAGTTCCAGGCGCGCGTTCAGCTGAGAGCGGACGGTCGTTCTGAATAATGTTTGCAGATCGATTTCAATGTCGACTTCTTGCAATGCGCAGTTACTGGCGTTGTTGCTGAACACGCCATTGATGAAGCAGGGCGACAGGAAACTGGCAGCGAAACTGTAGTGAGCCTCCGAAATGATACTGATGATTTTGTTTGTGCGACGATCAAGTATCGGTCCGCCGGAACTGCCATGTTGCAAACCTTGGCATTGATTCACAAAGCCGCCGGGAAAGCGTTGAAGGTGACCAATGTTGGTTCTGGCCAGTTCTTGAGAGCATGCGCTCAAGCGAAGGCCTTTTTCAGGGAGCCCGCCAGGTGCGCCAACAAAAAGCACATCATGAGGGCCCAGGGCGGGTGGGGGTGCAAGGTTGAGTGGAGTAATGCCATCCAGGATAAGTGATGCGAGGCTTTTTTCGACTTCCAGTATGGCCATATCCATACCCACCAGACTTGCCCAGTTGGTCGTTCCAACCTTATAGGTTTTGTGACGACCGGGTGTGTCATGGAAATAGTTGAAGGTGATAGTTCCACCATAACTCTGATTTAGAGTGGAGCTGCCGATGGCGGCACCAGCGCAGTGTCCGCTCGTTATTAAATAGGCAGGTCCGTCGGCTTTTTGTCCGGATTGTCTTGTATCGATAAGAGTGGCAGTGCAGGTGGTGTTTTCCGGTGTTTTCAGCAGGCCAATGCCACTCCAGCGTGAATATGTTTCTCCACCGTTATTCAATATTTTTGCGGGGGTGTCATTCCTGAGTCCCTCACCGATATCTCTGGGTTCGGCGCAGACAGGAGTAGTAAAACTGTACAGCGAGAAAATCAATGATGTAGCGAGTGTGTAGTTCATGGCCATTCCTTGGCGTTTGCACTCATAGCATTTTAATCAGGCTAGTGGAGACCCCGCCGGGCGCTATCTGGTGCGCCAGGACAGGGTAACCGGGCTCATTCGAAATCATGAGACGGTTTCTGTAGGTGTTGGCAAGTCTTCCACCGGCTTCGGGGTGATGTTGACGTCAATGGCTTTATGGATTCCATTTGCCTGGTGGGCAATGCGCCATTTTCATTGGTAGTCATAGTCTGTCCTGATAGAGAAAGGCGACTCGGGGAGTCGCGACCTGTTGGAGGTCTCACTATCGGGAAACGGGCGAGGCGCCTGGCGGTAACTATGTATAGGTCGTTGCAGGGTATTACCGATACACGCCGCTTTGGCCATGCGCGGCCGTTGCGCGATTGCCGCGTACGCTGATCATCTGGCTAATATCGATCCACTCAATCCCTTGAGCCTTGAGCTTGGGCAATTCCCGCTCAAGCACCGCCAACGTTTGAGGGTACGGATGGCCGATCATGACTGCTGAACCCTGTTTGCGCGCCAGGCTGATTGCGGTCTGCAACTGAGCAAAAATCGCCGCCTCGGTGCGTTCGTCATCGAGAAACACATCCCGCGAAACGCTCGCCAGATCGATCTTCTGCGCCTGTTGAGCGGCAACGGTTTGCGCGCTGGTGCGGCTGTCGACGAAGAATTTGTGGCGGCGCTGCAACTCGGCCATCAACCACGCCATCGCCACCGGCTGGACGGTCATGCGGCTGCCCATGTGGTTATTGATGCCAGCGGTGTACGGCACCCTTTCGAACGCGGCGTTCAGCCGTTTCTCAAGCTCTTCGATGGGCAAGTCGGGATGCCAGGCAAACGGACCGGTGGCCGGGTCCATGGGCATGTGCAGGATGACGATCTTGCCGGCGCGATGGGCTTCGCGGGCGAATTCGGTGGCGTGGGGTGTGTCAGGCATGATCGCCGTGGTCACCGGACCGGGCAGGGCGAGCACGCGGCGATCCCGGGGCAGGTTCTGCCCCAGGTCATCGATGATCAGAGTGATGTAGGCCTTTTGAGGGGCGGGCGCCGCGTGAGCAACACCCGCCAGACAGCACAACAGACCGAGGACTAACCGCAGGCGCATCTCAGCGGCCGGAGGTGATGCTCAACCCTTTGAGCAGGCTCAAGGCCTGGGCCAGCTGGTAATCGTCATCCTGCGGCATCGCCTTGGCTTTGCCGCTGGAGCTGGTCGGTTTGTCGGCGCCGCCGTTGCCATTGCCCAGGTGACCTTGCAGGTCGGCTTCCTTGAAGTACTCCCCGTCCTGCTCGTTGGTGATCTTGGCCTTGCGCACTTCGATGTCCGGGACGATGCCCTGAGCCTGGATCGAGCGGCCGTTCGGCGTGTAATACAGCGCCGTGGTGATCTTCAGTGCGCGTTCGTTGTTCAGCGGCAGCACGGTTTGCACCGAGCCTTTGCCGAAACTGGTGGTGCCCATGACCACCGCGCGTTTCTGATCCTGCAAGGCACCGGCGACAATTTCCGAGGCCGAGGCGCTGCCGCCGTTGATCAGTGCGACCATTGGCACGGCTTCGCTTTCGTCCTTGCCGGTGGCGGAGAAGCGCAGTTCGGAGTTGGCAATACGGCCCTTGGTGTAAACGATCAGGCCCTTGGTAATGAAGTGGTCGACCACTTCCACCGCCGCTTGCAGCACGCCGCCCGGGTTGTTACGCAGGTCGAGGATGATGCCTTTGAGCTTCTTGCCGTTGTCCTTGCGCAGCTTGGCCAGAGCCTTGGAGACTTCGTCACCGGTCTTGACCTGGAACTGGGTGATGCGGATGTAGCCGTAGCCGGACTCCAGCAGCTGGCTCTTCACGCTCTTCACTTGAATGATGGCGCGGGCCAGGGTCACGTCGAACGGCGTACCGCCGTCGCGCACCAGGGTCAGGGTGATTTTCTGGCCGATCTTGCCGCGCATCTTGTCGACGGCTTCGGTCATGCTCTGGCCGCGGGTCGGTTGGCCGTTGATCTTGACGATGAAGTCGCCGGCCTGAATGCCAGCCTTGGAGGCCGGAGTGTCATCGATCGGTGAAACGACCTTGATGAAACCGTCTTCGGCACCGACTTCGATGCCCAGGCCGCCGAATTCGCCGCTGGTGCTTTCCTGCAACTCAGCGAAGTCTTCCGGGCCCAGGTAGGCGGAGTGCGGGTCGAGGTTGCTGAGCATGCCTTTGATGGCGTTTTCCAGCAGGGTCTTGTCGTCCACCGGTTCGACATAGGCGGCCTTGATCCGATCCATGACCTCGGCAAAGGTGCGCAACTCTTCCAGAGGCAACGGCGCCTTGGTGGTCGCAGCCGTGCCCGCAGGCGCGACTGCCGGAGCCGGTTGAGCGGCGAACGCCAGAGGCGCGCCGATCACCAGGGCGATCGTCAGGGCCAGCGAGGTAAGGCGGGACAAATGCAGCATGTCGAACGAACTCCTGAATTAGGTAACGTGCTTATCCTTGCGCACGACACCATTGCGCCGGATCACTCGGGTGACCCTGCTGACGAATAGCGAAATACAGCGCTGGTGTGTCCTGCCCGCCACTGCTACCCACAGTGGAGATGGACTCACCGGCTTTTACCACGTCACCCGCAGACTTGAGCAGCGTCTGGTTGTGACCATAAAGACTCAAAAAACCGTTGCCGTGGTCGAGAATCACCAGCAGCCCGGCGCCTCGCAACCAGTCGGCGAACACCACGCGACCGCCATGCACGGCGTGCACCTGGCTGCCGGCGGAGGCGCTGATCATCACGCCGTCCCACTTGGTGCGGGCATCGTCGCCACGGGTTTCGCCAAAGCGTGCCAGCAGTCGACCATCAACTGGCCAGGGAAGTTTTCCCCGGCTTGAAGCAAAGGGGCCGCCGAAGGTCTCACCTGAATTTGATACCAGGGCGCCGGGTGTCGATTTTACGGGTTTGCGTGGGGCATCAGTGGCGTCTGCGTCTGCTGCAGCCTGAGCCTCACGTAAACGCTTTTTTTCGGCTTCCTGCTGGGCGATCAGCGCTTTTTGCCGCGCTTCTTCTGCCTCTCGGGCCTGACGGGCCAGGGTTTCTTCAATGGTTTTAAGGACTTTAGACAGGTCTGCATGATCCTGCTCGCGGGCTGCCAGCTTCTGATCGCGGGCCTTCACGTCGTCGCTGAGCTTGGCCAGGACTTGCTGGCGCTCCTTGCGGACTTTGTCGAGTTCGTCGCGCTGGCTGTCGAGGCTGCTTTTCTGCACCAGCAATTGCGCCTGTTGCATGGCGATGTCTTTTTCGACATTGGCCAGTTGGCGCAGGGTTTCGTTGAAATTCTTCAGCTGCTCCAGGCGGGCCTGGCTCAGGTAGTCGTAATAGGTGAGGGTGCGGGCGAATTTTTCCGGGTTCTGCTGGTTGAGCAGCAGCTTCAAGTACTCCTGACGGCCGTTCTGATAGGCCGCGCGGGCCTGAATGGCGATCAGTCGCTGCTGTTCAATGCGCGCGCTCTGGAGTTTTTTTTTCTCGGCATCGAGTCGCTGCAGCTCGGTTTCGCTTTTCTTCAGCTCTTTTTGCAGGGCTTCGACCTGCTTCTCAAGCTTGCCCATCTCGGTCTCGGTGCCTTTGAGGTCTTTCTGCACACCGGTTTTTTCTTCCTGGAGCTTGCCCAGCAGTTTTTTCAGCTCGGCAATGTCCTGGCGCGTGGCGTCCAACTGTTGTTGGGTTTGCGCGCGCTCGTCAGCAAAGGCCGGTTGGAGCAGGCATGTCAGAGCAAGGGCTATCAGGACGCGAAGCATAGAGGCGGGCGACACCAGGGAAAGGGACGCCCTAGTATGCCCGCCAAGCGCTGCAAAAAAAACGCCCAATTGGGGCTGTGTGATGACTGGAGTGGGATGTAGGGGCAATTAGCCTTCGAAACCACTACAAACCACTGTGGGAGCGAGCTTGCTCGCGATGACGTGATGACATTCAACATCGATGTTGGCTGTCAGATTGCTATCGCGAGCAAGCTCGCTCCCACAGGGTTTTGGTGGTGTTTGATGGGGCGGGTTACACCAGTATCGAAGTACCCGTCATCTCGGCAGGTTTCTCAAGATCCATCAACATCAGCATGGTCGGCGCCACATCCGCCAGCACGCCGCCGTCGCGAACCTTGAAGTCACGCTTGCCGACATAGATGAACGGCACCGGTTCGGTGGTGTGGGCGGTATGCGCCTGGCCAGTGGATTCGTCGGACATCTGCTCGACGTTGCCGTGGTCGGCAGTAATCAGGGCTTCACCACCGACTTTTTCCAGGGCATCGACGATGCGGCCAACACACAGGTCGAGGCATTCAACGGCTTTTACGGCCGCGTCGAACACGCCGCTGTGGCCGACCATGTCGCCGTTGGCGTAGTTGACCACGATCACGTCGTAACGCTGGTTTTCGATAGCGTCGACGATGCGGTCGGTGACTTCCGGGGCGCTCATCTCGGGCTGCAAGTCATAAGTGGCGACTTTTGGCGACGGGATCAGGATGCGTTCTTCGCCCGGGAACGGTTCTTCACGGCCGCCGGAGAAGAAGAAGGTTACGTGGGCATACTTCTCGGTTTCGGCAATGCGCAGTTGGGTCTTGCCGTTTTTCGCCAGGTAGTCGCCCAGCACGTTGTCCAGGCTGCCCGCGGCGAAGGCCGATGGGGCGGGAATGCTGGCGGCGTACTGGGTCAGCATGACGAAGCCGGCCAGTTTTGGCTGGCGGGCACGTTCAAATTCCTTGAAATCGTCTTCGACGAACACGCGGGTCAGTTCGCGGGCGCGGTCAGCGCGGAAGTTCATGAACACCACGGCGTCGCCGTCTTCGACTTTCACCGGCTCACCGATGCTGGTGGCTTTGACGAATTCGTCGCTCTCGCCGCGTTCGTACGCGGCTTGCAGGCCTTCCTGAGCGGTGGCGGCGTCGAATTCGCCGTTGCCATCGACAATCAGGTTGTAAGCCTGGGACACGCGGTCCCAACGGTTGTCGCGGTCCATGGCGAAGTAACGGCCGACAATGCTGGCGATCCGGCCTTTGCCGAGGGCCTGGAAGGCCGCATCCAGCAGTTCGATGGACGACTGAGCGCTTTTCGGCGGCGTGTCGCGGCCGTCGAGGAAGGCGTGCAGATAGATTTTTTCGGCACCGCGCTTGAAGGCCAGTTCGGCCATGGCAACCAGGTGATCCTGGTGGCTGTGAACGCCTCCGTCCGACAGCAGGCCCATGAAGTGCACGGCTTTGCCGGCAGCAACGGCTTTATCGACAGCGGCGCAGATGGTCGGGTTCTCGAAGAACTCGCCGTCGCGGATCGATTTGGTTACGCGAGTAAAGTCTTGATACACCACGCGACCAGCGCCGAGGTTCATGTGGCCGACTTCGGAGTTGCCCATCTGGCCGTCGGGCAGACCGACGTCCATGCCGCTGCCGGAGATCAGGCCGTTCGGCACGGTGGCCCACAAGCGGTCCAGTACGGGCTTCTTCGCCGCAAACACGGCGTTGGATTCAGGGCTCTCACTGTGACCGAAGCCGTCGAGAATAATCAGGACCAAAGGTTTAGGCGTGGTAGTCATGGATTCCACTCGTGGCTGAGTTAAAAGAGGGCGATGGAAAAGGGAGTGGCAGTTTAAAGCGAAGTTCCAACCGCGTCACCGCCGGACGGGGTTTGGCCCACCATAGTGGCTGTGTATACTGGCCGACATTTTAACGCCCTGGAACCTCCTTCGATGGTTGCTCACCTGATTGAATTTGCCACTAACCACTATCTGCTCGTCGGTATCTTCGTCGTACTGCTGGCGTTGCTGATCGCTTATCAGATGCAAGGCGGCGGCCGCAGCCTGAGCACCGGTGAATTGACCGGGCTGGTCAACAAGGACGCGGGCGTTGTGATCGACATTCGTTCGAACAAGGACTTCGCCGCCGGTCACATTGTTGGCGCGGTGAACATTCCTCACGACAAACTGACCGCTCGCGTCGGCGAACTGGAAAAGCACAAGGCCAAGACCATCATCCTGGTCGACGCCATGGGCCAGACTGCCGGCACTCATGCCCGCGAACTGATGAAGTCCGGCTTCACCGCCGCCAAGCTCTCCGGCGGTATTTCCAGCTGGAAAGGCGACAACCTGCCGCTGGTGAAGTGATATGAGCAACGTCGTCGTCTATTCCAGCGATTACTGCCCTTACTGTTCGCGAGCCAAGTACCTGCTCGAGAACAAAGGCGTGGCCTTCGAAGAGATCAAGGTCGATGGCAAGCCGCAGGTGCGTGCCGCCATGGCTCAGAAGGCCGGACGTACGTCCGTGCCGCAGATCTGGATCGGCAGCACCCACGTGGGTGGTTGTGATGATTTGTTTGCCCTTGAGCGCGCCGGCAAGCTCGACGCCATGCTCAAGGCCTGAATGCCTTCCCTGTAAGACCCCAAGATCAGAAAGGATCTGAGATGACTGACCAACAGAACACTGCAGCTAGCGAAGAAGAAACCGCACCGCAATTCTCCTTGCAGCGCATCTACGTACGTGACTTGTCCTTCGAAGCCCCGAAAAGCCCGGCCATCTTCCGCCAGCAGTGGGAACCGAGCGTCGGTCTGGATCTGAACACCCGTCAAAAGGCTCTGGAAGGCGACTTCCACGAAGTCGTACTGACCCTGTCCGTCACCGTGAAGAACGGCGACGAAGTGGCGTTCATTGCTGAAGTGCAACAGGCCGGGATCTTCCTGATCAAGAACCTCGACGACGCTTCGATGAGCCACACCCTCGGCGCGTTCTGCCCGAACATACTGTTCCCGTACGCTCGCGAAACCCTGGACAGCCTGGTCACCCGCGGTTCGTTCCCGGCCCTGATGCTGGCCCCGGTGAACTTCGACGCGCTGTACGCACAAGAACTGCAACGCATGCAGGCTGCGGGCGAGACTCCAATCGTTCAGTAAGCGGTCCAATGTGGGAGCGAGCTTGCTCGCGATGGGGTCATCAGCTTCAACATTAGTGTTGACTGACAGGCCGCCATCGCGAGCAAGCTCGCTCCCACATTTTTTTGCGGTGTTATTTAAACCCGAGTTGGCGCCAGCCTTCGTACACGGCGACCGCCACGGTGTTCGACAGGTTCAGGCTGCGGCAGCCTTCGCGCATCGGCAGGCGCAGGCGCTGTTCGCCGGGCAGGGCATCGAGCACTTCTGCCGGCAAACCACGGCTTTCCGGGCCGAACAGGAACGCATCGCCCTCGGCGAAGCTGGCATCGTGGAACGGCCGCGAGCCCTTGGTGGTGAAGGCGAACAGCCGAGGATGACCGAGGCTTTCCAGACAGCTGGCGAGGTCTGCGTGGCGCTGCAGGGTGGCATACTCGTGGTAATCGAGGCCGGCCCGGCGCAGGCGCTTGTCGTCCATCTCGAAGCCCAGCGGTTCGATCAAATGCAGGTGGCAGCCACTGTTGGCGCACAGCCTGATAACGTTGCCGGTATTCGGCGGAATTTCTGGTTGGAAAAGGATGACGTGAAACATGCACGGCTCCGAAGGTAAAGATGAGCGGCATTCTACGCCTGAAGCGGACCCGCGTTCGAAGCTATTCCCGCGAGTGATGGCTTCGCTGGCGATTGTCGGGGTGATGGTGGGGCTGATGATCGGTCGCCTGACCACTCCCGACCCCAGCGAATTGCAGCAGGTCGAGGTCACGAGCGATGGGCTGGTGGTGTGGTTCAACAACGAACCCAAGGCTCACGGCGAGTTCGTCGACGGTAGCCTCGCGTTGCTGTTCGAGGCTGAAGGAAAGGCACAGAAAGGTCAGCTCAAAATCAACGACAAGAGCGTGAACTGGCGGGTACGTTTGAGTGATGGGGGATTGTTGCTGACGGTGGTGGCGGCTCGGCCACTGCAGGGCGAGTGGGCCGGTAGCGAGGTCGATGACCGCTGGCGGCTGGAGATCCATCTCCGAGAGCAATAAAAGAGGGAATCCCCGGCCTGCCTGTACCAAGGTCCCCGAAACCGGGTAGTGAACTGAATCACTGAATGGACTATTGCAGGGGGCGTGCCAGGTTTTAACAAGTTGATACAGAATGTCGCGCTGAAACGTCGAAAGCCCCGTATTCCGGGGCTTTCGTGTTTTTTCGATAGGGGTTCGATTGCGAAAGCCGGCGGGATTTCGGATCTGTTGCCGTGCGCGATTGCGGTTCACGGTGCATTCAGTCGGTGCACGATGGCCCCAAAAGCATCGCGAGCAAGCTCGCTCCCACAGGGTTCAGGGGGTTCACTCAATCGTGAAAACACTGAAATCCACTGTGGGAGCGAGCTTGCTCGCGATTGGATGTAACTGTCAGCGAAGAGCTAAAGGCTGCTTAGCCTTCTTCCCCTTCATCATCATCCCCACCATCAACCTTCATCCCCAATTCCTTGATCTTGCGAGTCAGGGTATTACGCCCCCAGCCCAGCAAAACGGCGGCATCGCGGCGGCGGCCGGCGGTGTGTTTGAGGGCGGTTTCGATCATGATCCGTTCGAAGGCCGGCACGGCGCTGTCGAGCAGGCTCGACTGGCCACGAGCCAACGCCTGATCGGCCCACTGGCGCAGCGCTTGCTCCCAGTTGGTCACCGGCGCCGAATCCTGCGGCAGGTTCAGCAGCTCCGGCGGCAGGTCGCTGATGTGCACTTCGCGACCCGAAGCCATCACCGTGATCCAGCGGCAGGTGTTCTCCAGCTGACGCACGTTGCCGC
Source organism: Pseudomonas rossensis (assembly GCF_039888995.1). Taxonomy (NCBI): domain Bacteria; kingdom Pseudomonadati; phylum Pseudomonadota; class Gammaproteobacteria; order Pseudomonadales; family Pseudomonadaceae; genus Pseudomonas; species Pseudomonas rossensis. The sequence continues at coordinate 44,452 of NZ_JBBWCB010000002.1, forward strand.
CCCACGGCAGGTTCTTCAGGTACTCCTCGGTTTCGCTTTTCAGCAGCTTCGGCTCCACCGCCAGTTCTTGCGCGGCGCGGCTGAGGAAGTGCTTGGCCAAGGTCGGGATGTCTTCGCGACGGTCCGACAACCGTGGAATGTGGATGCGGATCACGTTGAGGCGGTGGAACAAGTCCTCACGGAATTTCCCGGCGTGCACCAGGGTTTCCAGATTCTGGTGAGTCGCGGCGATGATTCGCACATCGACCTTCACTGGCACATGGCCGCCGACGCGGTAGAACTCGCCGTCCGCCAACACCCGCAGCAAACGAGTCTGGGTGTCTGCCGGCATGTCGCCGATTTCATCGAGGAACAGCGTGCCGCCGTCAGCCTGCTCAAAGCGCCCGCGTCGCAGGTTGGCCGCGCCGGTGAATGCGCCTTTCTCATGGCCGAACAGCTCGGATTCCATCAGGTCTTTCGGGATCGCCGCCATGTTCAGCGCAATGAACGGCGAAGCCGCACGCGGACTGTGACGGTGCAGTGCGTGCGCCACCAGTTCTTTACCGGTACCGGATTCGCCGTTGATCAGCACGGTGATGTTGGAGTGGCTCAAGCGCCCGATGGCGCGAAACACTTCCTGCATCGCCGGCGCTTCACCGATGATTTCCGGGGTGCGGGTCAAGGCGACCGGGACTTCCAGGCCTTGCTGTTCCTGAGCGTGCTGGTTCGCGCGTTTGACCAGCGACACCGCTTCGTCAACGTCGAACGGTTTTGGCAGGTATTCAAACGCGCCGCCCTGATAGGACGCGACAGCGCTGTCCAGATCGGAGTGAGCGGTCATGATGATGACCGGCAGCCGTGGGTGTTGTTCGCGAATCCGCGCCAGAAGGTCCAGGCCACTGGCACCCGGCATGCGGATGTCGGAAATGATCACGTCCGGCTGCTGGCGCGCCAGGCGGCTCATCACGCCATCGGCGCTGTCGAAGCTTTGCGTGGTCATGCCTTCTTGCTGCAAGGCTTTTTCCAGGACCCAACGGATAGAACGGTCGTCATCGACGATCCACACGGTTTCACTACGGCTCATGTCGATGTGGCTCCTTGTTCCAGTGGCAGAAAGATCGAGAAGGTGGTGTGGCCTGGATGGCTGTCACATTCGATCAGGCCCTGGTGCTGGCTGATGATGTTCTGGGTAATGGCCAGGCCCAGCCCGGTACCGTCCGGACGGCCGCTGACCATGGGAAAGAAGATGGTTTCCTGCAACTCCGCGGGAATGCCCGGGCCGTTGTCGATGATTTCGATCTTGGTCACCAGACGATGGCGCACGTGGCCGATGGTGAACTGGCGCATGGCGCGGGTGCGCAGGCTGATGCGGCCAAGGCGCAGCTCGTTCTGGCTGCTGATGGCCTGCATCGCATTGCGCACAATGTTCAGTACGGCCTGAATCATTTGTTCGCGGTCGATCAACACGTCGGGAATGCTTGGGTCGTAGTCGCGCACCAAAGTGATGCAGCCCTGGCTTTCGGCCTCCACCAGATGACAAACGCGTTCCAGAACTTCGTGGACGTTGCACATCGCCAGTGACGGCAGCTTATTGGAACCGAGCATGCGATCGACCAGATTGCGCAGGCGGTCGGCCTCTTCAATGATCACGTTGGTGTAGTCGCGCAGGCTTTCTTCCGGCAGCTCGCGGGCAAGCAATTGCGCTGCGCCGCGTATCCCGCCGAGAGGATTCTTGATTTCGTGAGCGAGGCCGCGCACCAGCATCTTGCTGGTTTCCTGCTTCGACAGTTGCGCTTCTTCCTTGGTGATTCGCAGCAAACGGTCACGGGGGTGGACTTCCAGCAACAGCATCGTGGCGCCGTTGGCGAGGATCGGGGTTACCGCGTAGTCGACGGTCAGGGTCTGGCCGGTGAGGGCGGTGAGCATCGCTTCGCGCTTGGTGAACGGGTGGGCCTGCTCGACCGCCTGGCGCAGGGAGTTCAGCGCTTCGGTAGATTCGGTGAACAACTCACTGATGAACTGCCCATGGCTACGCTGACCGCTGATGGCCAGGAGCATCTCCGCTGCCGGGTTCATGTACTCGAGGCGCAGTTCGGCGTCGAGCAGAATGGTGGCGGTGGTCAGGTTGTCGAGTAGCAATCGATGCAGTGCGTCACTAATGGTCATCAGGACCTCTTTTGGAGCATGCGCGTAAATAACGCGCCGATACGAGGAAAATGCAAAAACCAAACCAAGGCTCCGAAAAGAAGCGTTTAAGGCCTGAAACGGGCGTTTGACGCTCGTTTGCGTGGCGTTCTGCCAGCTTTGACGGGTACTTTCGAACCAAAATGGGTTGGAATGTGGGTACGGTGCAGCCTATTGCACCAATATAGTGCGTAAAGCTGAGCGGCGTTAGAAGAAGCGCAGGAAGGGATTTTTTTCTTCTGCGGGTTTGTCTTTGATCGGACATTCCGGCCGTTGGCCGTAGTCGGGGAGGGCGCAGGGTTTGACCTGGCGTTTCTGCGCGAGGGAGATGCGCAGCATGTGGAACGGCTGGTTGGCTGTGCGCTCGACCGTTCGGCCCTGCTCGTCGAGGATTTCCACGGAGAGGTTATGGCTGCCGCGATCGATGTTGCTCAGGGCGAATACCGGGCTCAGGCCGGGCGCTGCGGTGGGTTGGCCGTCGAGTAGCAGTTGGTAGCGATGGCCTCGTTGCAGGCCGGGTTCGCTGGTAACGCTGACGATAGTCTCGCCAGCACTGCTGCGCACCGTGGCGTCTGGCTCCGGCACCAGGATTCTCAGCATGTCGTAGTGGAAAAGCGCTTTGGCTTCGGTTTTCTTCGGGGCTGTCATCGGCGCAGCACCGGTTGGGTTGGCGGACATGCGATTGCTCGTTGCCATCGGCACGCGCTTGGCGTTGCCGGAGCCTGGCTGGTCGGTGTAGACGCGATTGCCCTGAGCGTCGACGTAGGTGAACACCTCGGCCGTCACCGGCAGGGCGATCAAGCAGGTGATCAGCAGCCACCACAGCCTCACGGCTTATGCACCCGTTGTACGGTGAACGTCACGGTGGGACTTTGTTGAACGATGTTTTCCCCGTCGATCACCTGCACCGCGAGGCTGTGTGTGCCGCGATCAACGTTCACCAGTTGCAGGATCGGCACGTTGCTCGGCTGGCCGTAAGGTTGATCGTCCAGCAACAGCCTGAACAGATGAGGGCCTTGCAGGCGGGGTTTGATCAGCACGTTGACGGTGAAGGTGCCGTTGTTGGCACGCAGCGCTTCGGTAGTGGGTAAGTTGGTCAGCTCCAGCACCTCGTAAACGCTGCGCGGCTGTTCTCGACTTGTGGCTTCGACAGATGGCGCAGAAGGGGCTTGGGGCTCAACCCTGTTAAGCGGTGGCAACTCGACCGGCTGAGCCTTCACGCCATCGGGCGGTTGATTGCTATAGGCGGTGTTGCCGTCGGCGTCGGTGTACTTGTAGATCTGCGCTGCGGCGGGCAGGGCGATCAACAGCAACATCAGTAGAAAACCACGACCCATAAAATCGACCAGAAACGAAAGCGTTGGATTGCAGCATAGGTTACGGGCGTGGGTTGGCATAGTTGGTTACAGGCAAGGCCCGATAGCCTTGCGCAACCCGCTGTCGTCTTCTGGCAATACAAACTCTGCAATCAGTGGGGTATCACTCTTGCGGGAAGGCAGTGTCAAAGTTACACGTTGACCATGGGCAGTGTCAGTGAGCCAGTAATGCAACTCGCGCTTGTTGATGGTCATACCAAACTCAAACACCCAACCATCTCCTTGCAGGCTCCTTACTGAGCCCCAACCGCTAACCAGATAGCTGATGGGCGCGCGCGTGCTGGTTGTCAGGCGCAATGGTCCGTTTGCCGGCGCGCCCGGGCCTTCATAATCATCGGCATTGAAGCCAAGTCGCTGTGTCGGGATAGTCAGGGACATACTCATCGGGTTATCAGGATGACAACTTATCGCCAATAGGGCTTCGCCGGTTTTGCCGTCATAGCGCGTATTTCCGCTGAGAAGGGCAGTTTGAAACCGGCTGTCGTCGGAAGTTTTTTCCACCAGCCAGTGTTTGCCCTGATCAGAGGAATGGGAACTTTCAGTCGCAGCCCAGGCAGGTGTTAGCGCCGCAAGAAACAACGCTAGCGAATAAAGAGAGGCTGATGCTGATTTCATCTGATGTTCCTTCCGAAAAGTCCCGGGACAGTAAATGAAAATTGCTTGAAAGTTTCACAGAACTATTTTCAAAAAAATGCAAAAGCGTTTTGCCTGAAAATTCCCGCCCACAAAAAAGGCCTCCCGAAGGAGGCCTCTTTTTTGTCACGCCGCTTGCGCAGGCGCTACCGGATCAGCAGCTGTAGTACAGCTCGTATTCCAGTGGGTGTACGAAGGTACGTACCTTGATTTCTTCTTCGCTTTTCAGAGCGATGTAAGCGTCGATGAAGTCGTCGCTGAAAACGCCGCCTTTGGTCAGGAACGCACGACCTTTGTCCAGCTCGTCCAGGGCTTCTTTCAGGCTGCCGCAAACTTGTGGGATCTCTTTCGCCTCTTCAGGCGGCAGGTCGTACAGGTTTTTGTCAGCTGCGTCGCCAGGGTGGATCTTGTTCTGGATGCCGTCCAGGCCGGCCATGACCAGTGCAGCGAAGGCCAGGTACGGGTTGGCTGCCGGATCCGGGAAGCGAGCTTCGATACGGCGAGCGCGAGGGCTGGACACGTAAGGAATACGGATCGAAGCGGAACGGTTGCGAGCCGAGTAGGCCAGCATTACCGGAGCTTCGAAACCTGGGACCAGACGCTTGTAGGAGTTGGTCGACGGGTTGGTGAAGCCGTTCAGGGCCTTACCGTGCTTGATGATGCCGCCGATGAAGAACAGAGCGGTATCGGACAGGCCGGCATAGCCTTCGCCAGCGAAGGTGTTCTTGCCATCTTTGGCGATGGACAGGTGAACGTGCATACCCGAACCGTTGTCGCCGTACAGCGGCTTAGGCATGAAGGTCGCGGTGCGGCCATAAGCGACAGCCACGTTGTGTACGCAGTACTTCAGGGTCTGAACTTCGTCAGCCTTGGCTACCAGGGTGTTGAACTTCACACCGATTTCGTTCTGACCGGCAGTTGCCACTTCGTGGTGGTGAACTTCGATGACCAGGCCCATTTCTTCCATGGCGTTGCACATGGAGGTACGGATTTCGTGGTCGTGGTCAAACGGTGGAACCGGGAAGTAACCGCCTTTGATACCTGGACGGTGGCCATGGTTGCCGCCTTCGATGTCCTGGTCGGACATCCACGAACCTTGTTCGGAGAAGATTTTGAACATCGAGCCGGAAATGTCCGACTTGAACTTAACCTGGTCGAAGATGAAGAACTCAGGCTCCGGGCCAACGAAAACGGTGTCGCCGATACCGGTCGACTTCAGGTATTCCTCGGCACGCTTGGCGATCGCACGTGGATCGCGATCGTAGCCTTGCATGGTCGAAGGCTCGATGACGTCGCAAACGATGATCAGCGTTGGGTCTTCGGTGAACGGGTCGAGAACGGCAGTGCTGTCGTCCGGCAGCAGGATCATGTCGGAAGCTTCGATGCCTTTCCAGCCGGCGATGGAGGAACCGTCGAACATTTTGCCTTCTTCGAAGAAAGCTTCATCCAGCGCGTCGCGAGCCGGCATGGTCACGTGGTGCTGAGTGCCTTTGGTGTCCGTGAAGCGCAGATCAATCCACTTGACGTCATGATCTTTGATGAGTTGAACCGACTTCGACATAGTGTCCTCCGGGTGGCTTCGGGCTTAGTAGTGGATGCCCTTGGAATGTGGGTGATGCCGGCGCGAATACTCTGCCAAGGCAACCTACCTCACAAGGGAGCAAATTGCATGCCAGTGCCCCACCATGGGTTTTTTGCGCCAATTTCACGCTTATAAAGGCACAAAGCATCTGTAAGCGGAAAATCTCGCCCTACAATGTAGCGTTAAATTCAACAAATGACCTGTTTTGGTGCGCGCAAAACCTTCTGCACATTAACTGGTTAAACCTTGAGCAATTTCCGCTATAATCCGCGCCCCCCTTTTTCGGCTGGCCCAGCGCGCGCTGTTTTCATGAAACTAATCGTAAAAGTCTTCCCCGAGATCACCATCAAGAGCCGCCCGGTACGGATGCGTTTCATCCGCCAGTTGGCCAAAAACATCCGTACTGTGCTCCGCGACCTGGACCCGGCTGTGGTGGTGAACGGTGTGTGGGACAATCTCGAGCTGGAAACCCGGGTCAGCGAGCCCAAAGCCCTGAAGGAGATGACCGAGCGCCTGAGCTGCATGCCGGGCATCGCACATTTCCTGCAGGTCGACGAATACCCGTTGGGTGACTTCGACGACATCGTCGCCAAGTGCAAGCAGCACTTTGGTGATGCGTTGGCCGGGAAGATTTTTTCGGTGCGCTGCAAGCGTGCCGGCAAGCATGAATTCAGTTCGATGGACGTCGAGAAATACGTCGGCAGCCAATTGCGTCGTCAGTGCGGCGCCGCCGGAATCTCGCTGAAAGACCCGGAAATCGAAGTTCGCATCGAAATTCGCGACAAACGGTTGTTCGTGATCCACAGCCAGCACAACAGCATCGGCGGTTATCCGCTGGGTGCCCTGGAACAGACGCTTGTGCTGATGTCCGGCGGCTTCGATTCCACCGTTGCTGCTTACCAGATCATGCGGCGAGGGCTGATGAGCCATTTCTGCTTCTTCAATCTGGGCGGACGAGCCCATGAACTGGGCGTTATGGAAGTCGCGCACTTCATCTGGAAGAAGTACGGCAGCTCCCAACGCGTGTTATTTGTGAGTGTGCCGTTCGAGGAAGTACTGGGAGAAATTCTCGGTAAAGTCGATAACAGTCATATGGGCGTAGTTTTGAAGCGTATGATGTTGCGCGCTGCTTCCCGTATTGCCGATCGGCTGGACATCGATGCGCTGGTCACCGGCGAAGCGATTTCCCAGGTGTCGAGCCAGACGCTGCCGAACCTGTCCGTGATCGACTGCGTGACCGACAAGCTGGTCTTGCGTCCGCTGATCGCCAGTCACAAGCAGGACATCATCGACCTGGCCAACGAAATCGGTACTGCCGACTTCGCCAAGCACATGCCGGAATATTGCGGGGTCATCTCGGTGAACCCCAAGACCCACGCCAAGCGTCCACGCGTGGAGTACGAAGAACAACAGTTCGACATGGCAGTACTTGAGCGTGCGCTCGAGAACGCCAAACTGGTGCCGATCGATCGCGTGATCGATGAATTGGGCCAGGATTTGCAGATCGAAGAAGTCAGCGAAGCGCTGGCTGGTCAGATCGTCATCGACATCCGTCATCCGGATGCCGCTGAAGACGACCCGCTGGGACTCGTTGGCATTGAGGTACAAACGATGCCGTTTTATGCATTGAACGCTCGTTTCAAGGAACTGGACCCTACTCGCCAGTACCTGCTGTATTGCGACAAAGGCGTGATGAGTCGCCTGCATGCCCACCATTTGCTCAGTGAGGGGCATGCCAATGTGCGCGTTTATCGACCGAGCTAAGTGCCCGGGGCTGTTTGCCTGTGGCCTGCGTCACCGGCCCCCCGACGCCGCCGTCAAGCTGTAACGGCTTTGCCGGACTCTACTGTTAATCGCTGCCAAGACTTGTCAGCACACCGAATCCTCTGATCGAGATACACAAGTGATCGAAAATCTACGCAACATCGCCATCATTGCTCACGTTGACCATGGTAAGACCACCCTGGTAGACAAACTCTTGCGTCAATCCGGCACCCTGGAGCGCAACGAGCTCAACGACGAGCGCGTGATGGACTCCAACGACCAGGAGAAAGAACGCGGTATTACCATTCTGGCGAAAAACACCGCCATCAACTGGAACGGCCACCACATCAACATCGTGGACACCCCGGGCCACGCCGACTTCGGCGGCGAAGTTGAACGCGTAATGTCGATGGTTGACTCCGTTCTGCTGCTGGTTGACGCTCAAGACGGCCCTATGCCGCAAACCCGTTTCGTGACCAAGAAGGCTTTCGAAGCCGGCCTGCGTCCAATCGTGGTCATCAACAAGGTTGACCGTCCAGGCGCGCGTCCGGACTGGGTTCTGGACCAGATCTTCGACCTGTTCGACAACCTCGGTGCTACCGAAGAACAGCTGGACTTCAAAGTCGTCTACGCCTCGGCCCTGAACGGCATTGCCGGTCTGGAACACACCGACATGGCTGAAGACATGACCCCGCTGTACCAGGCGATCATTGACCACGTACCGGCTCCAAAAGTTGACCGTGACGGTCCGTTCCAGATGCAAATCTCGGCACTGGACTACAACAGCTTCCTGGGTGTTATCGGCGTTGGCCGTATCGCCCGTGGTCGCGTCAAGCCGAACACTCAAGTTGTGGCTATCGACGCCGACGGCAAGCGCCGTAACGGTCGTATCCTGAAGCTGATGGGTCACCACGGTCTGCACCGTATCGACGTTGACGAAGCAGCTGCCGGCGACATCGTCTGCATCAGCGGCTTCGACCAGCTGTTCATCTCCGACACTCTGTGCGACCCACTGAACGTCGAAGCGATGAAGCCGCTGACCGTTGACGAACCAACCGTTTCCATGACCTTCCAGGTTAACGACTCGCCGTTCTGCGGTCGTGAAGGCAAGTTCGTCACCAGCCGTAACATCAAGGAACGTCTGGACAAAGAACTGCTCTACAACGTTGCTCTGCGCGTTGAAGAAGGCGACACCGCCGACAAGTTCAAAGTCTCCGGCCGTGGTGAGTTGCACCTCTCGGTACTGATCGAAACCATGCGTCGCGAAGGCTTCGAAATGGGTGTTGGTCGTCCGGAAGTGATCATCCGCATGGTTGACGGCGTCAAGCACGAACCGTACGAAAACGTGACCATCGACCTGCCAGAAGAATCGCAAGGTTCGATCATGGAACAGATCGGTATCCGTAAGGGCGACCTGACCAACATGGTTCCGGATGGCAAGGGCCGTGTGCGCCTTGAGTACAACATCCCGGCTCGTGGCTTGATCGGTTTCCGTAACGAGTTCCTGACCCTGACCTCCGGTGCAGGCATCCTGACCTCGATCTTCGACCGTTACGACGTGATGAAGTCCGGCGACATGTCCGGCCGTCAGAACGGCGTGCTGGTTTCGGTTGCTACCGGTAAGGCTCTGACTTACTCGCTGGAAACCCTGCAAGCTCGCGGCAAACTGTTCCTGGGTCACGGTGAAGACGTGTACGAAGGTCAAATCGTCGGCATCAACAGCCGCGACAACGACCTGGGCGTTAACCCAACCAAAGGCAAGAAGCTCGACAACATGCGTGCTTCGGGTAAAGACGAAACCATCGCTCTGGTTCCGCCTATCCGTTTCACCCTGGAACAAGCTCTTGAGTTCGTGCAAGAAGACGAACTGTGCGAAGTCACTCCTAAGTCCATCCGTCTTCGTAAGAAGATCCTGGGCGAAAGCGAGCGTACCCGCGCTGCCAAGAAAGCCGGTAACTGAGTCTCGACTTAGTTAACAGCTAAAAAAACGCCCCCGACCGCAAGGTCGGGGGCGTTTTTGTATGTCCGGAATTTGTGCGGTGTTTGTGCTGGCCTCATCGCGAGCAAGCTCGCTCCCACAGTGAATGGTGGTGTTCACAAAATCTGTGGTCAGCACTGAACCCTGTGGGAGCGAGCTTGCTCGCGATGAGGCCGGTTCAGGCAGCGAGATTCCGCATCAGAACTTCTCGAGGGTCCGACGGCTCTCGCTGGTCTCGCGCGCCACTTCTTTCGGCTTATACGCGCAATACCCCGGCCGCGGCCCGATTTTCGGGTGGTTGCGGCAAGTATCCGGGCGCTTTTCATAAATAGTGCACAGACGGCTCTTACGATCCAGGTACAGGCAATCGTTGTTGCTCATGCGCTGAAGGGTGAAGATCTCGGACTTCTGGTTGTAACGCTCGACGATCCCTTCCTTCTGCAAACGCTTGGCGATGTTCTTCGGCGGCTCGCCGCGCTCGAATTCATCGACGATGCCGATACGGATCAGATCCTTGATCTTGACCTCGACCGGCAGGGTGCAGCAGCTGGAAACGCACGAACCACACATCGGGGCGGAGTACTTGGCCCAGGTATCGAGGCGATCGATCTCCGCGGCGGCGATCAGGTTGGACTTCATCATCGGTTGTTACCAGCGTGCATCAGGGCGCGCGATCATACCGGGACTGGTGGATTTTTGAACAACCTTTCGCCAGATTTTTTCGTATTCCGCCCAATAACACCTGTAACCCGGCACGGCCCCTGCATTCTTTCCGGTGCGCGACAAGGTAATGTCGATCTATCTCACACTAACGGGAAAATCTGCCGAACCAGAGTTCCAACGGCCTGTCAGACCGTCTAGGCTCAACAACTCCACGCTCGCTCGAGGTCCTATCGATGACTCAAGAACCACTTGTTCGCGAAGCAGAGGTGGCCGCATTCCGCGACGCCGTCTTGACCAAACTCACCTACGCGGTGGGCAAAGACCCGGATCACGCCTTCGACCACGACTGGTTCGAAGCCATTGCCCTGGCGGCGCGCGATCACATGGTCGAGCACTGGATGGATCACACCCGGCAGATCTACCGCAAAGGTCAAAAGCGGGTTTATTACCTCTCCCTCGAATTTCTGATCGGCCGTCTGCTCTACGACAGCCTGAGCAACCTTGGCCTGTTGGACGTTGCCCGCGAGGCCCTGACTGAGCTCGGCGTCGACCTTGAACGCATCCGCCTGCTGGAACCCGACGCAGCGCTGGGCAACGGCGGCCTCGGTCGTCTGGCCGCGTGCTTCATGGAAAGCATGTCGACCCTCGGAATCGCCGGCCACGGTTACGGCATTCGTTACGAACACGGCTTGTTCCGGCAGGCCATCGTCGACGGCTGGCAACAGGAACAGACCGAACACTGGCTGGATTTCGGTAACCCTTGGGAGTTCGAGCGACCAGAGGTCGTTTACCCGATCGGTTTCGGCGGCAGTGTCGAAACCGTCACCGACGAAGCGGGCAAGTCCAAGCAAGTCTGGACCCCGGCGGAAACCGTTCGCGCGATTGCGTATGACACGCCGGTTGTCGGCTGGCGCGGAGCGAGCGTCAACACGCTGCGCCTGTGGCGCGCCCGGGCCATGGAAGATTTGCACCTCGAACGCTTCAACGCCGGCGACCACTTGGGCGCCGTGGCAGAAGTCGCCCGGGCCGAAAGTATTTCCCGGGTGCTCTACCCGGCGGACAGCACCGAAGCGGGCCAGGAACTGCGCCTGCGACAGGAGTATTTCTTCGTCGCCGCGTCCTTGCAGGACTTGCTGCGTCGTCATCGCAACATGCATACCTCGGTCCTGACCCTGGGCGATCATGCAGCGATCCAGCTCAACGACACCCACCCTTCGATTGCCGTTGCCGAACTGATGCGGCAACTGGTCGATGTCTATGACGTCGCGTGGGATGCGGCATGGCAGGTCACCGTCGACACGCTGTCCTACACCAACCACACGCTGCTGCCGGAAGCGCTGGAAACCTGGCCGGTGGGTTTGATGGAGCGGATGTTGCCGCGGCACATGCAGATCATTTACTTGATCAACGCCCAACACATCGATTCGCTGCGCGCCAAAGGTATTCACGACTTTGAAGTGCTGCGCGCGGTGTCGCTGATCGAGGAAGACAACGGCCGTCGTGTACGCATGGGCAACCTCGCGTTCCTTGGCTCCCACAGCGTCAACGGCGTGTCCGGCTTGCACACGCAACTGATGCGCGAGACGGTGTTCTCCGAACTGCACAAGCTCTATCCGGAGCGGATCAATAACAAAACCAACGGCATTACTTTCCGGCGCTGGCTCTACCAGTCCAACCCCCAACTGACCTCGATGATGGTCGATGCCCTCGGCCCGGAACTGCTGGATAACCCCGAAGAGCGCTTGCTTGATCTGGAGCCGTTCGCCGAGAAAACCGCGTTCCGCAAAGCGTTCGCCGAACAGCGGCTGCACAACAAAAAAGCCCTGGCGTACATCATTCACGAGCGACTTGGCGTTGCGGTCAACCCGGCGGCGATGTTCGACGTGCAGGTCAAACGGATCCACGAATACAAACGTCAGTTGCTTAACCTGTTGCACACCGTTGCGCTGTACCAGGCCATTCGCGCCGAGCCGGAAATCGATTGGGTGCCGCGGGTGAAGATCTTCGCCGGCAAGGCGGCGGCCAGTTATCACCAGGCCAAGCTGATCATCAAGCTGACCAACGACATCGCCCGGGTGGTGAACAACGACCCGACCGTGCGCGGTTTGCTGAAAGTGGTGTTCTTGCCCAACTACAACGTCAGTCTGGCGGAAAGCATCATCCCGGCAGCGGATTTGTCGGAGCAGATCTCCACCGCAGGCTTCGAAGCCTCGGGCACCAGCAACATGAAGTTCGGCCTGAACGGCGCGCTGACCATCGGCACCATGGACGGGGCCAACGTCGAAATGTGCGAACGTATTGGCGTCGAACACATGTTCATCTTCGGCCTCAGCGCTCAGCAGGTTGAAGCGCGCAAGCAGAACCATGAGTTCAACGCGACGCCGGATATTGCCGCATCCCATCGGCTCAATGACGTGCTGCAAGCGATACGCGGCGGGGTGTTCTCGCCGGATGATCCTTCCCGTTACACAGGATTGATCGATTCGCTGATCGACTACGATCGCTTCCTGGTCTGCGCCGATTTCGACTCTTACTGGGACGCGCAGATGCGGGTTGAAGCCCATTGGCACGATTCGAAGGAATGGTGGCGTTCGGCGGTGCTAAGCACCTCCCGGATGGGCTGGTTCTCGTCCGACCGGACCATTCGTGAGTACGCCACGGATATCTGGAAAGCTTTGGAGTAAGCCTTCGTTCGGGTCGATATACTGACGCCCCGGAAAAGATCGCAGCCTTCGGCAGCTCCTACCGTCAGCGTTCACCTAACATTGGGTGAACGCGGTCGGTGTAGGAGCTGCCGAAGGCTGCGATCTTTGCTGTACGGGCTGCGCTAATCTTCTTCGATTGGCCTCTGCGCTTAGGGATTCGACCATGCAATGGATGTTCATGCTGATTGGGCTGGTGCTGGGCTGGGTACTCGATGAGTCGTTCAGCGATGCGCTGCTGGGCGCGCTGCTCGGGTTGTGCATTGCCCAGGCCATTCGCATCGGCCGCTTGGGGTCACAAGCTGACGAGCAGAGCCGGCTGCTTGAACAGGCGCAGGTGGCGCTGAATGCGGTCGAGCAACGGTTGGCGTTGCTGGAGGTATCAGGCGTCAAGGCGTCGGAAATCAGCGAGCCGATTGCCAGCGAAGCTGCTGCATCTCCTGAATTCATTCTCGACGAAATCCCTGTCGAAGCCCCGGAGCTGATCTGGGAACTCCCTCCCGAACTGGAACCGATTACCGCGGCCGCCGCCGAAAGCAGCCGTCCAGTGCCCGTCGATGCCTGGAAACCCGAACCGCTCGCCCGCGAGCCGCAACAACCCGCCATCCCACGTGGCCCGAACTTCATCGACCGCGCCATCAGCGGCGCACGCAACTGGCTGTTCGGCGGCAACACGGTGCTGCGGGTCGGTGTGGTGCTGTTGTTTCTCGGCCTGGCCTTCCTGCTGCGTTACGCCACCGAAGGCATGGTGGTGCCGATCGAGTTGCGTTACGCCGGTGTTGCGGCGGCGGCATTGGGTCTTCTGGGGCTGGGTTGGTGGCTTAGAGCACGCAACAGCCATTACGCGTTGATGTTGCAGGGTACCGGGATCGCGGTGTTGTACCTGACCGTGTTTGCCGCGATGCGCCTGCATCCGCTGCTTGATCCCACGGCGGCGTTAGGCCTGCTGGTCGCGGTGACGGTGTTCTCGGCGATCCTCGCCATCACCCAGGATGCCTTGGGTCTGGCTGCCGCTGCGGCACTCGGTGGTTTCGCGGCGCCGATCCTGACCTCCACCGGTGCCGGCAACCATGTCGCGCTGTTCAGCTACTTCGCCTTGCTCAACGCCGGCATCCTCGCCATCGCCTGGTTCAAGGCCTGGCGGCTGCTTAACTTGATCGGCTTCGTCGGCACCTTCGGCATCGGTTTCGCCTGGGGCCTGCGTTCCTATACCCCGGAACTGTTATGGAGCACTGAGCCGTTCCTGATTGTGTTTTTCCTGATGTACCTGGCCATTGGTCTGCTGTTCGCCCGGCGCAAATTGCTGGAAATGAGCGACGCACCCGAGGACGGCAGCCGTGAGGCGCTGCTGCACTGGTCGGCGCGCAAGGGCGATTACGTCGACGGCACAATGCTGTTCGGTCCTCCGTTGGTGGGCTTCGGCTTGCAGTTCGCGTTGGTCCAGCACTTGGAGTTCGCCGCAGCCTTCAGCGCGTTGGCGTTGGGCATGATTTACATGGGCCTGGCGCGGTTGTTGATGGGCGGACGAGCGTTGCTGCTGGCGGAAACCTGTCTGGCGCTGGGGGTGATCTTCGCCAGCCTCGCGATTCCGTTGGGGCTCGATGCGCGCTGGACTGCTGCTGCCTGGGCCGTCGAAGGCGCCGGCATCTTCTGGCTTGGCCTGCGTCAGCAACGACCGCTGGCCCGAGCCTTTGCCTTGCTGCTGCAACTGGGCTCGGCGCTGGCGTTTATCAGTGAGCTGCGGATCGGTGAAAGCAGCTTGCTCGACGGTGCGCCGCTCGGCGCGTTGATGCTCGGCGTGGCGTTGTTGTTCAGCTTCTATCAAATGCGCAAAGCCTTGCCCGAACAAGCGTCGGAATGGGAACGCAAAGGGCTGCCCGTATTGGCCTGCCTCGGTCTGACCTTCCTCTATCTGCTGGCGCCGTTGTTCTTCTTCACTCACGGCACGGCGATCAGTTGGGCGCTGGCGGGGTTGGCGACGTTGTTCGTTGGCTTGCGTCTGCAATCGCGCACGTTCCTGTTCACCGCGTTTGCCGTGCAGTTGCTCGGCGGTGCGTTGTTCCTGCTGCGGCTGCAAGGTTCGAGCGGTGAGTCCGCCGCTGTGTTCAACGCGGGTTGGAGCGGTCTGCTGAGCGCATCGTTGATCGGCCTGGCGCTGATCGCCGGGATGTTGCTGGCGGCGCGCGATGAGATGGTCCGAAGCGACGTGCGCTTGCTGCGCGGCTTGTCGGTGGTGTTGCTCGCCGGTCTGGTGTTGATCAATCTGGCGGTGCTGTTCGTCTTGCCTTGGCAAGCGGCGAGTGCCGTATGGGCGGCCAGCGGTCTGTTCATTATCTGGCTGAGTCTGTATCTGAAGCAGCGCGTGAGTTTTGTCTTCGGTTTGCTGTTGCAGGTCATCGGCGGCGCGGCGTTCCTGATGGCCGGGCCTGATTTGCTAGGACCACTTGCGAGCGAAGGATTGAAGCCTCTGGCTCATAGCGGTTTCTGGACACCGCTGGTGTTGGGTTTGGCTGCGATGATTGGCGCCTGGCGCTTGCAGCTCGGCAATCATGCTTCGGCCTTCGATGTGCTGAGCTTGCAGCGTTTGTCCGAAGTGCTGCTGGTGTGGGGCGCGGGGTGGTGGGCGCTGGCGTGGATCAGTGAAGTGCTGCGATTCGCACCGTTGAATCTGCAAGCGACCTTGTTGCTGGCCGTTGCGGCGCTGAGCGTGGCGCTGTGGACGGTATTGGCGCTGCGCCTGAAATGGTCGTCGCTGGCCTTGCTCTGCACTTTGCTGATGCCTGCTACCGGTTTGGTGTTGTTGGCTGCGTGGCACTCGCGTTATCACCCGGCGGCCAACGTCGGTTGGCTGGTTTGGGCGGCCGTGTTCGTTGTGCACTTCATCTCCCTGCGGCGTTTGGCGCCGATGTTGCCGGAGCGTGCCCTGAGCGCGGCCCATGTGCTCGGCTGCTGGCTATTGATCGGTGTGTTGGCCCTGGAGCTGCGTTACGGCCTGTTGCTGTTGTCCGAGCAGTACAACGCCTGGCGCTGGTTGGGTTGGGCGATTTTGCCGAGCCTGTATCTGGTGCTGATGGCGGCACCCCGGGCCTGGCCATGGTCGGTGTCGGCTTATTCGCGCGAGTACCGTGTGTACGCGGCGGCACCGCTGGCGTTGCTGATGCTCGGCTGGTTCTGGCTGGCGAACGTCGTCAGCGACGGCACCGCCGAGCCGTTGCCTTACGTGCCGCTGATCAATCCGCTGGAGTTGGGGCTGCTGTTTGCGCTGTTCGGCGTTTACGTGTGGTCCCGCAGCGCCGTGACGCCACTGGCGATTCGCAAGGACTACTTGGATCACGCCACGCAACTGATCGCTGGCGCCTCGCTGTTTGTGTTCTTCACGGCCCTGGTGATGCGCACTACCCACCATTGGGGCGGTGTGCCGTTCGAGCTGGAGGCGTTGCTCGAATCCATGCGGGTGCAGGCCGGTCTGTCCATCGTCTGGACCTTGATGGCCCTGAGTCTGATGATCGGCGGCCATCTGCGTCATCGCCGCGAAGTCTGGCTGATCGGTGCGGCGCTGATCGGTGTGGTGGTGGCCAAACTGTTCTTTGTCGAATTGAGTAACCGCGGCGGACTCGCCCGGATCGTCTCGTTTATCGGCGTTGGCGTGTTGCTGTTGGTGGTGGGCTATTTCGCCCCGTTGCCGCCCAAGCGCTTTGATGCTGTGCCGGAGGCTGAAAAACCGGCCCCGCAAACCGAAGGAGTGTCGTCTTGAGTCAGAAGCTGAACCGTGTCTGGTTGGGCGCTGTTGCGCTGGGTGTGGCGCTGTCGGCCAGTGCTCAGGAAAAATTGGCGGACTTCGCCACGCAGGTGCCGTTGTCGGTCAGCGGCGAAGGTCCGTGGTATCGCCTCGAATTGCCGTTGAGCGTGCAATTGAATGCGCGGCAAACCGATCTCAGCGATGTGCGCGTGTTCAATGCCGCCGGTGAGGCTCAGGCGTATGCCTTGGCGCGCGCGCCGGCGCAGACCAGCGACAACCGTACCCTGACCGACGTGAAGTGGTTCCCGCTGTACAACTCGGCGGACTCCACTGAGCACGCACCGAGCGTGCGGGTGCAATCGAGCGCCAACGGCACGCTGGTCGAAGTGCAGCCGTCCAGTCAGCTGGAGGCGGGTGAAGAAATGCTGCGTGGTTGGTTGCTCGACGCCAGCAGCATCAAA
The DNA here is from genome assembly GCF_039888995.1 of Pseudomonas rossensis. Classification (NCBI taxonomy): domain Bacteria; kingdom Pseudomonadati; phylum Pseudomonadota; class Gammaproteobacteria; order Pseudomonadales; family Pseudomonadaceae; genus Pseudomonas; species Pseudomonas rossensis. Next base: position 61,513 of record NZ_JBBWCB010000002.1, read on the forward strand.
GCACCGTTGCAGCAGTTGATCCTCGACTGGACCAGCGAACGCGACGGCTTCCAGCGTTTCACCATCGAAGCCAGTGACGACTTGCAGCATTGGCAGTCGTGGGGCGAAGGGCAGGTGGCGCGCCTGACGTTTGCCGACGAGCGGGTCGAACAACATGAAGTCGCCTTGCCGGGTCAGTCGGCCCGTTATCTGCGCTTGCTATGGAGCACGCCGCAATCGGCACCGACGTTGACCTCGGCGCAACTGCAAAGCGCCAAGACCCGCAGCCTGCCGCTACCGCTTGTCTGGTCGCAACCGCTGGCTGGCAGCAGCGTAAAGGCCGGTGAATACACCTGGCAATTACCCATGGGGCTGAATGTCGAGCGCTTGCAGGTCGAGTTGAGTCAGCCCAACAGTTTGGCGCCCGTGACCTTGTCCGGTCGTCGGGAAAGCAGCCTGCCGTGGCAGGCGCTGAGCAGCGGTTTGCTCTATCGCCTGACCCAGAGTGGCCAGGACGTGGTGCAGAACGAATTGCAGCTGTCGGGGCAAACCGTGCAGCAGTTGAAGCTGACGGTGGACGAGCGCGGCGGCGGCTTGGGGGCAGAGGCACCGACAGTGCGATTCGCCGTGCGCTCCATTCAATTGGTGTTCCTGGCGCGCGGAGCGGGGCCTTATACGCTCGCACTGGGAAGTGCCACGGTGAAGGCGGCGAACCTGCCGCTGTCGACGTTGATTCCGGATTACAGTGCTGCAAAGTTGGCGACGTTGGGCAAGGCTACGGTGGAGGGCGGGGCGGTGGCCACGCCAGCGTCGACAGTGACAACGGCTGCGACGATGGACACAAACTGGAAGAAATTCGGGTTGTGGGCGGTGTTGCTGCTCAGTGTTTTGTTTCTGGCCGCGATGGCGTTCAGTCTGTTGCGCAAACCACCAGTCAAACCCTGAAGGCGGGTGCTGCGCACCCCAATCGCGAGCAAGCTCGCTCCCACAGGGTCCGCGTTTCTCTGTGGGAGCGAGCTTGCTCGCGATAGCGGTTTCCAGGTCGGTAAAAATGTCGGTTTCGAACTACGCTCAACCGGGCGCATGAACTCTATTGGGTGTAACACGTCTGATAGGAGGAAATGCGCCCCGACTCGCGTTAAACTGCGCGGGTTTTTAGCCCCCCATTCCACCGGAGCCTTCCATGTCCCGCGTTACCCTGAGTCGCTATTTGATTGAGCAGACCCGTAGCAACAACACCCCTGCCGATCTGCGTTTCCTGATCGAAGTGGTGGCGCGCGCCTGCAAGGAAATCAGCCACGCCGTGTCCAAAGGCGCCCTCGGTGGTGTCCTGGGCAGCATGGGCACCGAAAACGTCCAAGGCGAAGTGCAGAAGAAACTCGACGTGATCTCCAACGAGATTCTGCTCGAAGCCAACGAATGGGGCGGTCACCTGGCCGGCATGGCGTCCGAAGAAATGGACAATGCCTACCAGATCCCGGGCAAATACCCGAAAGGCGCGTACTTGCTGGTGTTCGACCCACTGGACGGCTCGTCGAACATCGATATCAACGCACCGGTCGGTACTATCTTCTCGGTGCTGCGTTGCCCGAGCGAATACCTGAGCCAGAACGAAGCCTTGAACGAAAAGGCCTTCCTGCAGCCAGGCACCGAGCAGGTAGCCGCCGGTTATGCCATCTACGGCCCTCAGACCATGCTGGTACTGACCTTGGGCGACGGCGTAAAAGGCTTCACTCTGGACCGCGAAATGGGCAGCTTCGTGCTGACCCATGAAGACATCAAGATTCCGGAGTCCACTCAGGAATTCGCGATCAACTCGTCCAATCAGCGTCACTGGGAAGCTCCGGTACAACGCTACGTCGGCGAATTGCTGGCTGGCGAAGAAGGCCCGCTGAAAAAGAACTACAACATGCGTTGGGTCGCCGCGATGGTCGCGGACGTGCACCGCATCCTGACCCGTGGTGGTCTGTTCATGTACCCACGCGACAGTCGCGAGCCGTCCAAGCCGGGCAAGCTGCGTCTGATGTACGAAGCCAACCCAATGTCGTTCCTGGTTGAACAGGCTGGCGGCGCTTCCACCGATGGCCATCAGCGCATCCTCGACATCAAGCCTGACGGCTTGCACCAGCGTGTCGCCGTGTTCCTCGGTTCGAAAGAAGAAGTCGAACGCGTCACGGCTTACCACAAGGAATAAACCATGACCGCGCCCTGGCAGCCGTTGCTCGAATGGTGGTTCGGAACGCTCGAATCCCCCAACGAAATAGCGGCTGACAAGGGCAAGTTATGGTTCGGCAAGCGCGACAGCCAGGACCTCGAAGCGCGCACGCGTTTCGGGGACTTTGTCGAGCAGGCACTGGCCGGCGGATTGACCGAGTGGGCGCAACGCCCCGAAGGTTGGCTGGCTCTGGTGCTGCTGCTCGATCAACTCCCGCGAATGATCTTTCGCGACACTCCCAAATCCTTTTCAGGCGATCTCAGGGCTCAGGCACTGGTGGCGCAAGGCATTGCTGCGGATTTCGATCGGCAGTTGCGGCCGATCCAGCGGGTGTTCATTTACCTGGTGTTTGAGCATTGCGAGAATCTGGCGGTGCAGAACGAAGCGGTTTCGCGGTTTATCGAGCTGGTGGCGCAGCAGCCTGAGGCTGATCGGGCGGTGTTTGCCGATAACCTGGATTATGCCGAGCGGCATCAGAAAGTAATTGCGTGGTTTGGGCGGTTTCCGCATAGGAATGCGGTGTTGGGGCGGGAATCTACGGCTGAGGAAATTGAGTTTCTGAGCGGGCCTGGGTCTCGGTTCTAACTCTTCGTTGCGGCTTAGGCCGTCATCGCGAGCAAGCTCGCTCCCACATGGGTTCTATGTCGTACACATAATTTGTGTCCAATGAAAATCCCCTGTGGGAGCGAGCTTGCTCGCGATGAGGCCGCAGAGAACGCCTTAGATCCGGAAGCTTCCGACCAACTGCTTCAACCGCGCCGCCTGCTGCTCAAGGTCTGAGCACGCACGCAACGTCGCCTGCAAGTTCTCCACCCCTTCCTGGTTCAGCGTGTTGATCTCGGTAATGTCGACGTTGATCGACTCCACCACAGCTGTTTGCTCTTCTGTCGCAGTGGCCACCGACTGGTTCATCCCGTCGATCTCACCGATACGCTGAGTCACGCTGCCCAGACGTTCGCCAGCCTGGTTGGCGATGCCGACGCTGCTTTCGCTCTGGCGCTGGCTGTCGGTCATGGTGATCACGGCTTCCCGGGCGCCGACTTGCAGTTCCTCGATCATCTTCTGCACTTGCTGCGCCGAATCCTGAGTACGGTGCGCGAGGTTACGCACCTCGTCCGCTACCACGGCAAAACCGCGACCGGCTTCACCGGCACGGGCCGCTTCGATGGCTGCGTTGAGTGCCAGCAAGTTGGTCTGCTGGGAGATGCTGGTGATCACTTCCAGAATCTGCCCGATGTTCACGGTGTTGCTGTTGAGCGTTTCGATGTTGCCGCACGAATCGCTGATCTTCGCCGAGAGCTGCTGCATCGCCGCGATGGTTTTATCGACGACTTGCTGGCCGTCTTCGGCCAATGCGCGAGCATCGCTCGAATGCTGAGAGGCGAGGGCGGCGTTCTGGGCGATTTCCTGGGCGGCGGCGCCCAGCTCGTTGATGGCGGCGGCGACGCTGCTGGTGCGCGAGGCTTGCTGGTCGGAGTTGAACATCGACGAGTTCGACGCGGCAACCACACGCAGCGCGACTTCATTGACCAGGCCAGTGGCCGAGGACACCTCGCGGATCGACGTGTGAATACGCTCCACGAAACGGTTGAACGAGGTGCCCAGCGCGCCGAATTCGTCCTGGCCGTGAATGGTCAGGCGTTTGGTCAGGTCACCTTCGCCTTCGGCGATGTCATGCATGGCGCGGCCCATGGTCAGCAGCGGCTGCATCAGGAAGCTGATCAGCATGCCCAGCAACGCGATGATGATCACCACGGCAATGACCATGGCGATGATCGCCGAGGTGCGGAATTCGCTGAGCATCGAGAACGCGGTGTCCTGATCCAACACCAGCGCCACGTACCAGTCTGCCGAGGGCACACCATTGACGTGGGTAAAGGAGATGAATTGGGTCTTGCCGTCGAGTTCGACTTCTTTCATGCCCGGGCTGACTTTTGGCGCGCCGTTCGGGTAGGCGTCCGTCAGGCTCTTGAGCACCAGTTTGCTGTCCGGGTGAATCAGGATCTTGCCGTCGGCGCTGACGATGAACGCATGGCCGTGGCCGCCGAAGTTCAGCGAGTTGATGATCGCGCTGACGCTGGACAGGTCGATGTCTGCGCCGGCGACGCCGATCATTTGATTCTGATGTTTCACCGGCGTGGCGACGGTGATCACCAGTTTGCCCGACGACGCGGCGATATAAGGTTCGGTGACGATGGTCGTTTGCGCGTTGTTGGCCGCCTTGTACCAGCCACGGGCGCGGGGGTCGTAATCCGCGGCACGATTGCCGGCCGGGACCGAGAACATCACGCCGTCGGTGCCACCGAAGTAGCTCAACTGGAAATTACTGGTGTAGGCGGGCAGGTCGATGGCGCGCTTGAGGTTGGCCTGGGCGCTGCCGTCCACGGCGATCTGCTGGGACAGCGATTGCAGCAACTGCATGCGGCTTTCCAGCCAGGTCTGGATGTTGCTGGTAGTCAGGCTGCCGAGTTCCTGCATCGAGGATTCGGTACTGCTGCGCAGAGTTTGCCGCTGGCGGTAGTCGTTGAAGAGGATGAAACAAGCGAATGCAACGGCCACCACGAGGGCAGCAGCCAACAAGATCTTGTGGCTGAACTTCATGTTTCTGGTCATTAAATGTACTACCGCGAAGAGGCTGGTCAACAAAGGGGCGTCAATTTGCCACAGTCGTGGGCTTGCGCTGCTTATATGTCGACTGAGCGGCGGCAAAGATTAGGCGGGTTTTGCGAAAACTAACGAAACACTCAACAGCAAATGAAAGTTCCTGATATTTCACGAAAGACAGACGAGCGGCCCACAAATAGCCGGCCAGCCACGGAACCAGACAGGGGTTTTCTCTTCTAAGCTTCAGCTTGGCAGCCATGCCATTCCCCTTCGCCCCAGGAGCTACACCATGTCGCTGCGTTCTATTGCCCTGCTTTCGTTCTGCGTGTTGTTGGCCGCGTGCAGCAAGGTTAATCAGGAAAACTACTCGAAGCTGTCGTCAGGCATGCCCAAGGCCGAAGTAGAAACCTTGCTGGGCAAACCCGCCGATTGCTCGGGCGCGCTCGGCATGTCCAGCTGTACCTGGGGCGACAAAAACAGCTTTATCAGCGTGCAGTACGCCGGTGACAAAGTGCTGATGTTTTCCGGCCAAGGCCTGAAGTAATCCGGGGCTATGCGCCCACGGGAGAAAAACAATGAAGCGGTTACTGATAGTCCTTTTAGCCGGCCTGGTATTGGCCGGCTGCGCCACGTCTGGCGTAGATCCGTTGGCACCGAAAACTGACAACAGCGTCAATCTCAAGAAGTACCAAGGGACCTGGTACGAGTTGGCCCGTCTGCCGATGTATTTCCAGCGCAACTGCGCGCAATCCGAAGCCCATTACACACTCAAGCCTGACGGCAAGGTGTTGGTGCTGAACCGCTGCCTGACGGCAGACTGGCAATGGGAAGAGGCCAAAGGCGTGGCCTGGCCACAGGAGCCGGGCAAAACCGACAAGCTGTGGGTCGAGTTCGATACCTGGTTTTCGCGGCTGATTCCGGGTGTGGCGAAGGGAGAGTACTGGGTGTTGTACGTCAGCGATGACTACAAGACCGCCATTGTTGGCGATCCGGGCCGCAAGTATCTATGGCTGCTGTCACGGACCCCCACGGTCAATGGCGTAGTGCGTGAAGAGCTGCTGAGCAAGGCACGTCAGCAGGGTTACGACACTACCCGGTTGATCTGGCGCGCGACAGATACGCAAATGGCCAAGACCTCTAACTAACGGTGCGGCTGAAAAAAAGATCGCAGCCTGCGGCAGCTCCTACAGGGATCGAGTGATTCTGTAGGAGCTGCCGAAGGCTGCGATCTTTTGCTTTTAACCGAGCAAGTCGCGCAGGACTTGGGTGAACGCGCGGTTACTCTCTTCTTCGTCCGCATGACGCCCATCACGCACAACCCACTGGCCATTGACCAGTACATCCCGCACCTGACGATCGCCACCGGCAAACAACCAACGATTGAGAATCCCGTCACCACTGGCCGTGGCCAGGTACGGATCGTTGCCGTCGAGCACCAGCCAGTCCGCACGTTTGCCGACTTCCAATGCACCAATCGGCTGACCTAGCGCCTGTGCCCCGCCATCCAGCGCGGCGTCGTACAGTGTGCGGCCAACCATCGGCTGATCCGCACCATACAAACGATTACGGCGTTGGTCGCGCAGACGCTGGCCGTATTCCAGCCAACGCAATTCTTCCACCACGCTCAATGACACATGGCTGTCGGAACCGATGCCCATGCGCCCGCCCTGAGCGAGGAAATCCACCGCCGGGAAGATCCCGTCGCCGAGGTTGGCTTCGGTGGTCAGGCATAAGCCGGCGATAGCGCGACTCTTGGCCATCAGCGTGACTTCTTCCGGGTTGGCGTGGGTGGCGTGAACCAGGCACCAGCGCTGATCGACCTCGGTGTTTTCGTACAGCCATTGCAGCGGACGGCGGCCGCTCCAGCTCAGGCAGTCATCGACTTCTTTCTGCTGCTCGGCAATGTGAATGTGCACCGGGCACTGCTGGTCGCTGGCCGCCAGCACTTCGCTGATCTGCTGCGGTGTTACCGCGCGCAACGAGTGGAAACACAAACCCAGCGACTGCGCCGGTTGCTGCGCCAGGATCGGCTGCAAGCGCGATTGAAGCTGGAGGTAGTTTTCGGTGCTATTGATAAAGCGGCGCTGGCCTTCGTTCGGGGTCTGGCCGCCGAAACCGGAATGGCTGTAGAGCACCGGCAGCAGGGTCAGGCCGATCCCGGCGGAACTGGCGGCCTGGCTGATACGTAGCGCCAGTTCGGCCGGGTCCGCGTAAGGCTGGCCGTTGGTGTCGTGGTGTACATAATGAAATTCCGCGACCGAGGTGTAACCGGCCTTGAGCATTTCGATGTACAGCTGACGGGCGATGACGCCGAGTTGATCCGGGCTGATTTTTCCGACTAGGCGATACATCAAATCGCGCCAGGTCCAGAAACTGTCATTCGGATTACCCGCCACTTCCGCCAGCCCGGCCATGGCCCGCTGGAAGGCGTGGGAGTGTAGATTCGGCATACCCGGCAGCAGCGGACCGCTCAGCCGTTCGGCGCCATCTGCGTTGGAATCGGCCTGGATATGGGTCAACACGCCATCGGCGCTGACCTCAAGACGTACATTGTTGGCCCATCCACTAGGCAGCAGCGCGCGTTCGGCAAAGAAGGCGGACATGGTTCAGCACCCCATCGTGTGTTATTTGCATATACATATACAGACGTTTGCCTGCTCGGTAAACTCCGGCAAGCTAGCAACTTCAACCAAACGACCAAGGATTAACCGTGCCGACTCCGCCTGCAGTCTCTCCGTTGGCCGCACACATGGGCGACAGTCCGGCGCCCTTGTACGCCCGCGTCAAACAGATGATCACCCAGCAAATCGACAGTGGAAACTGGCCGCCGCACTACCGCGTTCCGTCGGAAAGCGAGCTGGTCAACCAACTGGGTTTCAGCCGCATGACCATCAACCGCGCCCTGCGCGAGATGACCGCCGACGGTCTGCTGGTGCGCATGCAGGGTGTCGGGACTTTTGTCGCCGAACCGAAAAGTCAGTCCGCGCTGTTTGAAGTACACAACATCGCCGACGAAATCGCCTCCCGTGGCCATCGCCACACCTGCAAGGTCATCACCCTCGAAGAAGAGGCCGCCGGTTCCGAGCGGGCGCTGGCGCTGGACATGCGTGAAGGCCAGAAAGTCTTTCACTCGCTGATCGTGCATTTCGAAAATGACATCCCGGTGCAAATCGAAGACCGTTTCGTCAACGCACTCGTGGCGCCGGACTACCTCAAGCAGGACTTCACCCTGCAAACGCCATACGCCTATCTGAACCAGGTCGCGCCGCTGACCGAAGGCGAGCATGTGGTCGAGGCGATTCTGGCCGAAGCCAGCGAGTGCAAGTTGCTGCAGATTGAAAAGGGCGAGCCGTGCCTGCTGATTCGCCGCCGCACCTGGTCCGGCCGTCAACCGGTGACCGCCGCCCGTTTGATCCACCCAGGTTCCCGTCATCGTCTGGAAGGACGGTTCCATAAATAGAGAGCCATAAATGAGTCAGTTCAAGGTTCTACGCGCAATAGATTACCCGCGCATGCCGTGGAAAAACGGCGGCGGCAGCACTGAAGAAATCACCCGTGATGGAGGTGCCGGCCTTGAAGGTTTCGGCTGGCGCCTGTCGATTGCCGATATCGGCGAGTCGGGCGGTTTCTCGACGTTCGCCGGCTATGAGCGGGTGATCACCGTATTGCAAGGCGACGGCATGACCTTGCGGGTTGATGGTCAGGACACTCGGCCATTGTTACCGCTGGACCCATTTGCTTTCAGCGGCGAGAGCCAGGTCTCCTGCACATTGCTCGGTGGGCCGATCCGCGACTTCAACCTGATTTATGCACCGCAGCGTTATAGCGCGCGATTGCAGTGGCTGGACGGCGAGCAGCGGTTTTTCAGCTCTGCGGGTACCGTGCTCGTGTTCAGTGTCACCGACGAGCTTGAAGTGAAGGTCGGAAACAGTGCCTCACAACTCGGTCGCCATGATTGCCTGCAACTCGACGGTAACACCGGCCTGCTGGAAGTCTCCAGCAATGGCCCATGCTGCGTGATTGAGCTGACTGCGCGCTGATCCAGAACTCAAGCGACACTATCGCGGGCAAGCCCGCTCCCACAGGTCCAGTGAAGATCCTGTGGGAGCGGGCTTGCCCGCGATGCTTTTCGTCGCCATAAATCCGTTCCCCAACGCGCACCACTTTGTTACCGAACGCCCCAGCGTGGCGCAAAATCACACTCAAGTAACAGCTGCCTCCCTCCGCAAAATCCCCCGCGAAAAATTTCATCTTCGTCTAAACCCTTGATCCAAGGGCCTTCCAGCGTTCAAAAAACTTTTCTTGAACACTCATCCAGCAAGTTGGCCGCTTGATTGCATATGCTTGTATGTACAAGTAAAGACGTATGCGTATGAGTCGATCGAGACTCCTCGCAACGTCCACTGATTCGCTTGTGGCGCTTTGACGCGCACAGGCTGGCTTACCCACCGCCAGGGTTGGTTTGGATTGATCGCTGAGGAGTCTTTTTCGTGACTGACAATACCCAGAAACCTACAAAGTTTCGTGACGTTGAAATTCGTGCCGCTCGCGGTAACAAGCTGACCGCCAAGAGCTGGCTGACTGAAGCGCCGCTGCGCATGTTGATGAACAACCTCGACCCGGAAGTCGCCGAGAACCCTAAAGAACTGGTGGTTTACGGTGGTATCGGTCGTGCGGCGCGTAACTGGGAATGCTACGACAAGATCGTCGAAAGCCTGACCAACCTGAATGACGACGAGACCCTGCTGGTGCAATCCGGCAAGCCGGTCGGCGTGTTCAAGACCCACAGCAACGCCCCCCGCGTACTGATCGCCAACTCCAATCTGGTGCCACACTGGGCGAGCTGGGAACACTTCAACGAACTCGACGCCAAAGGCCTGGCCATGTACGGCCAGATGACCGCCGGCAGCTGGATCTACATCGGCAGTCAGGGCATCGTCCAGGGCACCTACGAAACTTTCGTCGAAGCCGGTCGCCAACACTACAACGATGACCTGAAAGGTCGTTGGGTCCTGACCGCAGGCCTCGGTGGCATGGGCGGCGCTCAGCCTCTGGCCGCGACCCTGGCCGGCGCTTGCTCGCTGAACATCGAATGCCAACAAGTCAGTATCGATTTCCGTTTGAACAGCCGTTACGTCGATGAGCAAGCCACCGACCTCGACGACGCGCTGGCCCGCATCGACAAATACACCAAGGAAGGCAAAGCGATTTCCATCGCCCTGCTCGGCAACGCAGCTGAAATCCTGCCGGAACTGGTCAAGCGCGGCGTGCGCCCGGACATGGTCACCGACCAGACCAGCGCCCACGACCCGCTCAATGGTTACCTGCCAGCCGGCTGGACCTGGGAAGAGTACCGCGCTCGCGCCAAGACCGAGCCTGCTGCCGTGGTCAAAGCCGCCAAGCAATCCATGGCCGTGCACGTTAAAGCGATGCTCGAATTCCAGAAGATGGGCATTCCGACCTTCGACTACGGCAACAACATCCGTCAGATGGCCCAAGAAGAGGGCGTCGAGAACGCATTCGACTTCCCGGGTTTCGTACCGGCTTACATCCGTCCGCTGTTCTGCCGCGGCATCGGCCCGTTCCGTTGGGCTGCACTGTCGGGCGATCCGCAAGACATCTACAAAACCGACGCCAAGGTCAAAGAACTGATCCCGGACGACGCGCACCTGCACAACTGGCTGGACATGGCGCGCGAGCGCATCAGCTTTCAGGGTCTGCCGGCACGTATCTGCTGGGTGGGTCTGGGCCTGCGCGCCAAGCTCGGTCTGGCGTTCAACGAAATGGTTCGCAGCGGTGAATTGTCCGCGCCAATCGTGATCGGGCGCGACCACCTGGACTCCGGTTCGGTAGCCAGCCCGAACCGCGAAACCGAGTCGATGCAGGACGGTTCCGATGCCGTGTCCGATTGGCCACTGCTCAACGCTCTGCTCAACACCGCGAGCGGCGCGACCTGGGTTTCCCTGCACCACGGCGGCGGCGTCGGCATGGGCTTCTCCCAGCACTCGGGCATGGTGATTGTCTGCGACGGTACTGACGAAGCGGCCGAGCGTATCGCTCGCGTCCTGCACAACGACCCGGCTACCGGTGTCATGCGTCACGCCGATGCGGGTTACCAGATCGCGATCGACTGCGCCAAGGAACAAGGGCTGAACCTGCCGATGATTACCGGCAAGTAACGCAAAACCCTGTAGGAGCTGCCGCAGGCTGCGATCTTTTGGCGTCGTTACGGACGCCGAAGATCAAGATCAAAAGATCGCAGCCTCGTTTCACTCGACAGCTCCTACAGGGACCGAGCGAATTCCAATAACAATCCACAGAGGTTGAATCATGGCTGTTAACAGCGATCGTGCAGGCAGTAAGCCGTTGATCGAGAAACGTTCGATCGACTACATCCCGGAAGCGGAGAGACACGGTCGTCTGTTGAGCCAGTTCACCCTGTGGATGGGGGCCAACCTGCAAATCACCGCGATTGTCACCGGGGCCCTGGCCGTGGTGCTGGGTGGTGACGTGTTCTGGTCGTTGATCGGTCTGTTGATCGGTCAACTGCTCGGCGGTGGCGTAATGGCGCTGCATGCAGCGCAAGGGCCCAAGCTTGGCCTGCCGCAGATGATCTCCAGCCGGGTACAGTTCGGCGTGTATGGCGCAGCCATTCCGATCGTACTGGTCTGTCTGATGTACCTCGGTTTCACCGCAACGGGCACCGTACTTTCCGGCCAGGCGCTGGGCCAGTTGTTTGGCGTCAGCGACAGCGTCGGTATCCTCATCTTCGCCAGTGTCATCGTGCTGGTCACGGTGCTCGGTTATCGGGTGATTCATTTCATCGGCCGTGTCGCCAGCGTCATTGGCGTGATTGCCTTCGTTTACCTGTTCAGTCGCCTGATGAGCCAGACTGACATTGGCGCACTCCTGCAAATCCGCCACTTCAGCTGGAGCAGCTTCCTGCTCGCGGTATCGCTCGCGGCGTCCTGGCAGATCGCCTTCGGCCCCTACGTGGCTGACTATTCACGCTACCTGCCGAGCAAGACTTCCTCGGTGAAAACCTTTTTCGCCGCTGGCGCGGGTTCGGTCATTGGCGCACAGGTGGCGATGATCCTCGGCGTGTTTGCCGCCGCCATGGCCAACGGGCAATTCGCCGGCCACGAAGTGGCCTACATCGTTGGTTTGAGCGGCAGCGGTGCCACCGCTGAGCTGCTGTACTTCAGCATCGCGTTCGGCAAGGTCACCATCTCCACGCTGAACTCCTACGGCAGCTTCATGTGCATTGCGACCGTCATCAGCGGTTTCCGTGGTGACCTGCGGGTAACGCGCTTGCAGCGTCTGGTCTTCGTGCTGGTCATCGTCGGCACTGCGACCCTGATCGCGTTGCTCGGTCAGCACTCGTTCCTCGGTGCGTTCAAGTCATTCATCCTGTTTTTGCTGGCTTTTTTCACGCCATGGAGCGCGATCAACCTGGTGGACTACTACTGCATCACTCGCGAGCGCTATGACGTGCCGGCGCTGGCCGATCCGAACGGTCGCTACGGCCGTTGGAACCCCCTCGGTATCAGCGTCTATGTCTTCGGTGTGCTGGTGCAACTGCCGTTCATCTCTACCAAGTTCTATACCGGTCCGCTGGTGGACGCTCTGGGTGGTGTGGATATTTCCTGGATCATCGGTCTGGTGCTTCCCGCAGCCCTGTATTACGTGTGCGCGAAAAAATGGCACAGCGCCGTACCCGATCACCTGATCCTGCCAGTCGAGCAGGACAGCGATGCAGCACCTATAACAAGCGGGGCCAGTCGCGCTGCGGCGCGGGCCTGATTGGACGTGGACAGGGCTGGATGCCTCTTGACTGCCGTAAGCCAACTCATGATTAGGAGCGTCACACAATGAAATCGAACAAGACCCTGCTGACCACATTGCTTTCCATGGGCCTGCTGGCCAGCGCCGGCGCCACTCAGGCGGCGGGTTGGTGCGAGTCGGGCAAACCGGTGAAGTTCGCCGGCCTGAACTGGGAAAGCGCCATGCTGCTGACCGACGTGATGCAAGTCGTGCTGGAGAAAGGTTACGACTGCAAGGTCGACAGCCTCCCAGGCAACTCCATCACCATGGAAAACGCCCTGAGCAGCAACGACATTCAAGTGTTTGCCGAAGAGTGGGTCGGCCGCAGCGAGGTCTGGAACAAGGCTGAGAAGGCCGGCAAAGTTGTCGGTGTCGGCGCGCCTGTCGTGGGTGCTGTCGAAGGCTGGTACGTGCCGCGTTACGTGATCGAAGGCGACGCCAAGCGCAAGCTGGAGCCTAAAGCTCCGGACCTGAAAGCGATCGCCGATCTGGGTAAATACGCTGCAGTGTTCAAGGATCAGGAAGAGCCATCCAAGGGCCGTTTCTATAACTGCCCGGCGGGCTGGACCTGTGAGCTGGATAACAGCGAAATGCTGAAAAGCTACGGCCTGGAAAGCACCTACACCAACTTCCGTCCGGGCACCGGTCCGGCACTGGATGCCGCGGTGCTGTCGAGCTACAAACGTGGCGAGCCGATCCTGTTCTACTACTGGTCGCCAACCCCGCTGATGGGCCAGGTTGACCTGGTGAAACTCGAAGAGAAACCAGGCGTGGACAAGCGCGTGACCATCAAGGTCGGCCTGTCCAAGACCTTCCACGAGCAAGCCCCGGAACTGGTGGCCGTGCTGGAAAAAGTCAACCTGCCAATCGACCTGCTTAACCAGAACCTCGGGCGCATGGCCAAAGAGCGGATCGAGTCACCAAAACTGGCGAAAATCTTCCTCAAGGAACATCCTGAAGTCTGGCACGCATGGGTGAGCGAAGACGCAGCCAAAAAGATCGACGCGGCCTTGTAGGTTGAGCCTCTCCGACTGCCCTGAGCGGCAGTCGGATGCTTGATCGCAACCCCTTGATTGAGAGTCTCTTATGTTTCCCGAAAGCTTTACCTTTTCCATCGCCGACTGGGTCAACAGTTGGGTCGATTCGCTGGTCACCAACTACGGCGATGTGTTCCGCAGCATCTCCGACACCCTGTTGTGGGCCATCGTCAATCTTGAAGGGCTGCTGCGCGCGGCGCCCTGGTGGCTGATGCTGGCGATCGTGGCGGGCGTTGCCTGGCACGCGACGCGCAAAGTCGTGACCACCGCCGTGATCGTTGGCTTGTTGTTTCTGGTGGGTGCGGTCGGCCTCTGGGACAAGCTGATGCAGACCCTGGCACTGATGATGGTGGCGACCATCATTTCGGTGATGATCGGCATTCCACTGGGCATTCTTTCGGCGCGCAGCAATCGCCTGCGTTCGATATTGATGCCGCTGCTGGACATCATGCAGACCATGCCGAGTTTCGTGTACCTGATCCCGGTGCTGATGCTGTTCGGCCTGGGCAAGGTCCCGGCGATTTTCGCCACCGTGATCTACGCCGCACCACCGCTGATTCGCCTGACTGATCTGGGTATTCGCCAGGTCGACGGCGAAGTGATGGAAGCGATCAACGCCTTCGGTGCCAACCGCTGGCAGCAACTGTTTGGCGTGCAACTTCCGCTGGCCCTGCCAAGCATCATGGCCGGGATCAACCAGACGACCATGATGGCCCTGTCGATGGTCGTGATTGCCTCGATGATCGGTGCCCGTGGCCTGGGTGAAGACGTGTTGGTGGGGATTCAGACCCTCAACGTCGGACGTGGTCTTGAAGCCGGTCTGGCGATCGTGATTCTGGCAGTGGTTATCGACCGCATTACTCAAGCGTACGGTCGGCCACGGCATGAGGTGAGCAAATGAACAACGAAGCCATCAGCAAAATCGAAGTCAAAAACGTCTTCAAGATTTTCGGCAACCGTTCCAAGGATGCGCTGGCCATGATCGGCCAGGGCAAAACCAAAGATCAGGTGCTGTCCGAAACCGGCTGCGTGGTCGGCGTGAACGACTTGTCCCTGAGCATCGGCACCGGCGAGATCTTCGTGATCATGGGCCTGTCGGGTTCCGGCAAGTCCACCCTGGTGCGCCACTTCAATCGCCTGATCGACCCGACCAGCGGCGCGATCCTGGTGGACGGCGTGGACATCCTGCAATACGACATGGAAGCCCTGCGCGAATTTCGCCGGCACAAGATCAGCATGGTGTTCCAGAGCTTCGGCCTGCTGCCGCACAAGACCGTGGTGGATAACGTCGCCTACGGCCTGAAAGTGCGTGGCGAGACCAAGCAAATGTGCTCCGAGCGCGCGCTGCACTGGATCAACACCGTGGGCCTCAAGGGCTACGAAAACAAATACCCGCATCAACTCTCGGGCGGCATGCGTCAGCGTGTGGGCCTGGCTCGCGCCTTGGCGGCGGACACCGACATCATCCTGATGGACGAAGCGTTCAGTGCCCTCGACCCGCTGATTCGCGCCGAGATGCAGGACCAATTGCTGGAACTGCAAAAGACCCTGCACAAGACCATCGTCTTCATCACCCACGACCTCGACGAGGCCGTGCGGATTGGTAACCGGATTGCGATTCTCAAGGACGGGCGCCTGATTCAGGTGGGTACGCCGCGAGAGATCCTGCATTCGCCGGCGGATGAGTATGTGGATCGGTTCGTACAGCGGCGGGCTGCGGTGGTCTGACAAATTTGTGGTGGCTGTGCTGGCCCCATCGATAGCAAGCTCGCTCCCACAGGGGAATGCATTCCAAATGTGGGAGCGAGCTTGCTCGCGATGGGGCCGGTAGGGCTGCATCAGTATTCAGGTTGTACGGTTGAGGTTAATGATGTCCCAGGCTGAAAAAATCGTTATCGCAGGCGACCACCTGCGTTGGCAGAATGTGGTCGCCGTAGCCCGCCATGGCGCACAGCTTGAGCTGTCGCCACAGGCTTGGGCGCGGATCGAAAATGCCCAGGCGATCGTCCAGCGCATCGTCGTCAGCGGCGAGCGCGCCTATGGCGTCAACACCGGACTCGGCGCGCTGTGCAACGTCTCGCTCAAAGACGAGCAACTCAGCCAACTGTCGCGCAACACCTTGCTCAGTCACGCCTGTGGCGTTGGCGCTCCATTGGCCGACGAGCAGACCCGCGCGATCATGTGTGCGGCAATCCTCAATTACAGCCAAGGCAAATCCGGCATTCACCGCCGGGTGGTCGAAGCGTTGCTGGCGCTGCTCAATCGCGGCATCACCCCGCAAGTGCCGTCCCAGGGTTCGGTCGGTTACCTGACTCACATGGCCCACATCAGCATCGCGCTGCTGGGTGTCGGCAATGTCAGCTATCGCGGGCAGATCGTTTCTGCGCAGCAGGCTTTGGCTGAAGAAGGTTTGCAACCGGTTCAGCTCGGAGCCAAGGACGGCTTGTGCCTGGTCAACGGCACGCCGTGCATGACCGGCCTCAGCTGCCTGGCGATTGCTGATGCCACTCGCCTGCTGCAATGGGCTGACGTAATCGGCGCCATGAGCTTCGAGGCCCAGCGCGGGCAGATTGCTGCGTTCGATGCCGAGATCATCGCGCTCAAGCCGCATCCGGGCATGCAGCAAGTTGGCACGAATCTGCGGGCGTTGCTGGATGGCAGTGAAGTGATTGCTTCGAGCATAGGCATCCGCACGCAGGATGCGCTGAGCATCCGTTCTATTCCGCAAGTCCACGGTGCTGCACGGGATCAACTGGCGCACGCGACTCAACAGATCGAAACCGAACTCAACGGCTGCACCGATAATCCGTTGCTGCTGGGCACACCGGACAGCTTCCGGGTGGTGTCCCAGGCCAACCCGCACGGTCAGTCAGTGGCATTGGCGGCAGATTTGCTGGCCATCGCCATGGCCGAAATCGGCTCTATCGCTGAGCGTCGTCTGGACCGTTTGATCAACCCTCACGTCAGCGGTCTGCCAGCCTTTTTGGTGGCCAACCCGGGGGTGAATTCCGGGATGATGATCGTCCAGTACGTCGCCGCTTCGCTGTGTGCGGAAAACCGCCAGTTGGCGCAACCGGCGGTGCTCGACAACTACGTCACCTCGGGCCTGCAGGAAGACCACCTGAGCATGGGCACCAACGCCGCGTTGAAGCTGCATCGCGCCCTGGAAAACTGCACGCAGATCCTTGCCATCGAGTACTTGCTGGCGGCCCAGGCGTTTGAATTCCTGAAAGATCAACGCTTCGGCGCTGGCACCGATGCGGCGTGGCGTCTGCTGCGCGAGCGAGTTCCGGCCTACGACCAGGACCGCTGGCTGGCACCGGACATCGCCAGTGCCGCCGCTGTTTTGAAAGACCCGATTTTGCTGCACAAAGTGTTACCGAACCTGAACTGATTTCCACCACACCAGCGTGCCAAGGCGCAGCCCCCCAAAAGGAGGGAAGCGACGGACAACGGAAATCTCCGGAGCGTCTGGTTAGTTAATAAAAACTCTCAAAAGGAGAATGATGTGACTGCTCTTAATTTGATTCCCGGCCAACTGAGCCTTGCCCAACTGCGTGATATCTATCAGCAGCCGGTCAAAATCACCCTCGACGACAGCGCCTCGGCGCAGATCGAAGCCAGCGTTGCCTGCGTGGAACAGATCCTCGCCGAGAACCGCACCGCTTATGGCATCAACACCGGTTTCGGCCTGCTGGCTTCGACCCGTATCGCCAGCGAAGACCTGGAAAACCTGCAGCGCTCGCTGGTGCTGTCCCACGCCGCCGGTGTCGGCGAGCCGATCAGCGATGCGCTGGTTCGCTTGGTCATGGTGCTCAAGGTCAACAGCCTGAGCCGCGGTTTTTCCGGCATTCGTCGCGTAGTGATCGACGCGCTGATCGCACTGATCAACGCCGAGGTTTACCCGCACATTCCATTGAAAGGTTCGGTCGGTGCCTCCGGTGACTTGGCGCCTCTGGCCCACATGTCGCTGGTGCTGCTGGGCGAAGGCAAGGCGCGCTACAAAGGCGAGTGGATGGAAGCCACCGAAGCGCTGAAAGTGGCCGGTCTGACTCCGCTGACCCTGGCTGCCAAAGAAGGTCTGGCGCTGCTCAACGGCACTCAGGTTTCTACCGCTTATGCATTGCGTGGTTTGTTCGAAGGCGAAGACCTGTTTGCTGGCGCCCTGGCCATTGGTGGTATGACTGTTGAAGCCGTGCTGGGCTCGCGCTCGCCGTTCGACGCGCGCATCCACGCCGCTCGTGGCCAGAAAGGCCAGATCGACGCCGCTGTCGCTTACCGCGACCTGCTGGGCGAGCGCAGTGAAGTCTCCGACTCGCACCAGAACTGCGACAAGGTCCAGGACCCTTACTCCCTGCGCTGCCAGCCGCAAGTCATGGGCGCCTGCCTGACCCAGTTCCGTCAGGCCGCCGAAGTGCTCGCCATCGAAGCCAACGCCGTTTCGGACAACCCGCTGGTATTCGCCGCTGAAGGCGACGTGATCTCCGGCGGTAACTTCCACGCCGAACCGGTCGCCATGGCCGCCGACAACATGGCCTTGGCCATCGCTGAAATTGGCTCCCTGAGCGAACGTCGTATCTCGCTGATGATGGACAAGCACATGTCGCAACTGCCGCCGTTCCTGGTGGCCAATGGCGGCGTGAACTCCGGCTTCATGATCGCCCAGGTGACCGCTGCGGCACTGGCCAGCGAGAACAAGGCGTTGTCCCATCCGCACTCGGTGGACAGCCTGCCGACTTCCGCGAACCAGGAAGACCACGTTTCCATGGCCCCGGCTGCCGGCAAGCGTCTGTGGGAAATGGCCGAAAACACGCGTGGCGTTCTCGCGGTGGAATGGTTGGCGGCTTGTCAGGGTCTGGACCTGCGTGACGGTCTGAAGACCTCGACAAAGCTGGAAAAGGCTCGCGCCATCCTGCGTGCTGAAGTGCCGTTCTATGAGAAGGATCGGTTCTTTGCACCGGACATCAATGCTGCTAGCGAGCTTCTGGCGACTCGTTGCCTGAACGAGCTGGTTTCGGCGAAGTTGTTGCCTAGCCTGTAATGGCCTCTTCGCGAGCAAGCCCGCTCCCACAGGGTTTACGCAATCCAATGTGGGAGCGAGCCTGCTCGCAATTCGATCATTTCCTCCAATAAGAATAATTAAGGACGAGCAATGCATCAGACAGAAAAGGGTTTGAAACGCGGGCTCTCTGCCCGACATATTCGCTTCATGGCGCTGGGGTCGGCGATCGGCACCGGGCTGTTTTACGGTTCTGCCTCGGCCATTCAAATGGCCGGTCCTGCGGTCCTGCTCGCTTACCTGATCGGTGGCGCGGCGGTGTTCATGGTCATGCGCGCCCTCGGTGAGATGGCGGTGCACAACCCGGTGGCCGGCTCTTTCGGCCACTACGCCAGCACCTACCTGGGGCCAATGGCGGGCTTCATTCTCGGTTGGACCTACGCGTTTGAAATGGTCATCGTCGGCATGGCCGACGTCACCGCGTTCGGTATTTACATGGGCTTCTGGTTTCCGGAAGTCGCCCGCTGGATCTGGGTACTGGGCATCGTTTCGGTGGTCGGCGGCTTGAACCTGTGCAACGTCAAAGTCTTCGGTGAAATGGAGTTCTGGCTGTCGCTGCTCAAGGTCGCGGCCATCGTCGCGATGATCCTGGGTGGCTTCGGCATCATGCTGTTCGGCATCAGCACCGCGCCCGGCGCCCAGGCGACTGACATCAGCAATCTCTGGAGCCATGGCGGCTTCATGCCCAATGGCGTGGGCGGCCTGATCGCTTCGTTCGCGGTGGTGATGTTTGCGTTTGGCGGCATTGAAATCATCGGCGTGACAGCCGGTGAAGCCAAAGACCCGCAGCGCGTGCTGCCCAGGGCGATCAATGCCGTACCGTTGCGTATCCTGCTGTTCTACGTGCTGACGATGTTCGTACTGATGTCGATCTTTCCATGGCAGCAGATCGGTAGCCAAGGCAGTCCATTCGTGCAGATTTTCGACAATCTGGGGATCAGCTCGGCGGCGACCATTCTCAATATTGTGGTGATCTCGGCGGCGGTGTCGGCGATCAACAGTGACATCTTCGGCGCTGGCCGCATGATGTACGGTCTGGCCCAGCAAGGGCATGCGCCCAAGGGCTTCGCCCGGTTGTCGCGCAATGGCGTGCCGTGGCTGACGGTGGTGGTGATGAGCAGTGCGCTGCTGCTGGGCGTGTTGCTGAACTACCTGATTCCGGAAAACGTCTTTCTGTTAATCGCCTCCGTCGCGACCTTTGCCACGGTGTGGGTCTGGTTGATGATTTTGTTCACCCAAGTGGCCATGCGTCGTTCCATGAGTGCCGAGCAGGTCGCCCAACTGAAATTCCCGGTGCCGTTCTGGCCCTATGCGCCGATGGCGGCGATTGCCTTCATGCTGTTCATCTTTGGCGTGCTGGGCTATTTCCCGGACACCCAGGCGGCGCTGATCGTCGGCGTGGTCTGGATTGTATTGCTGGTGCTGGCCTACCTGACGTGGGTGAAACCGGCGGCAGGGAAGGCAGTACCGGTGGAGCAGGAACCTTCTTTTTCTCATCGATAACCTAACGGAGGCCACGGATGAAAACTCTCTGGCAACACTGCCACGTCGCAACCATGGCGCAAGGCGTCTACTCGATCATCGAGGATGCGGCCATCGTGACGTCAGGAGCGCACATTGAGTGGATTGGCCCACGCGCTGAACTGCCGTCGGGTGAGTACCCGGCAGTCAATGATCTTAAAGGGGCCTGGGTAACGCCGGGCCTGATCGACTGCCACACCCACACGGTGTTCGGCGGTAACCGCAGCGGTGAATTCGAACAGCGTCTGCAAGGCGTCAGCTATGCAGAAATCGCAGCGGCCGGTGGCGGCATCGCCAGCACCGTGCGCGCCACTCGCGCGGCCACTGAAGACGAGCTGTTCGCTAGCGCCGCCAAGCGTCTGAAGAGCCTGATGCGCGACGGTGTGACCACGGTCGAGATGAAATCCGGCTACGGTCTGGACCTGGCCAGCGAACGCAAGATCCTGCGGGTCATCCGCCGTCTCGGCGCCGAGCTGCCGGTCAGCGTGCGCAGCACCTGTCTGGCCGCTCACGCGTTGCCGCCGGAATACGCGGATCGTGCCGACGACTACATCGATCACATCTGCGCCGAGATGCTCCCGGCCCTGGCCGCCGAAGGGCTGGTGGATGCGGTGGACGCGTTCTGCGAGTACCTGGCGTTTTCGCCGGCGCAGGTTGAACGGGTGTTCATCACCGCGCAACAACTCGGTCTGCCGGTGAAGCTGCACGCCGAACAGTTGTCGTCGTTGCATGGTTCGAGTCTGGCGGCGCGTTACCACGCACTGTCGGCCGATCACCTGGAATTCATGACCGAAGACGACGCCATCGCCATGGCCAAGTCCGGCACCGTCGCGGTGCTGCTGCCCGGCGCCTTCTACTTTCTGCGGGAAACCCAATTGCCGCCGATGGAGGCTCTGCGCAAACACGGGGTGAAAATCGCCATCGCCAGCGACCTCAACCCAGGCACCTCACCGGCGCTGTCGTTGCGTTTGATGCTGAACAATGCGTGCACCTGTTTCCGCATGACCCCGGAAGAAGCCTTGGCGGGTGCAACGATCCATGCCGCCACCGCGCTGGGCATGGCTGAAACCCACGGTTCGCTGGAAGTCGACAAGTGTGCAGATTTCGTCGCCTGGCAAATCGATCGTCCGGCTGACCTGTCGTACTGGCTGGGCGGTGACCTGGAAAAACGCGTCGTGCGTCACGGCGTTGAAGTGAGCATTTAGGAGAACAGTTGTGGATAAGGTTCTGAACTTCAAACAAGGTCGCGTGCCGCTGCTGATCAGCATGCCCCACGCCGGCCTGCGCCTGACCCCGGCGGTCGAAGCCGGGTTGATCCCCGACGCGAAAAGCCTGCCGGACACTGACTGGCATATCCCGCAGCTCTATGAATTTGCTGCCGAGCTGGGTGCCAGCACCTTGGCCGCCGAGTACTCGCGTTTTGTCATCGACCTGAATCGACCGTCTGACGACAAGCCTTTGTATGTCGGTGCGACCACCGGCCTGTACCCGGCGACGCTGTTCGACGGTATTCCGTTGTTCCGCGAAGGGCATGAGCCGTCAGCGGCGGAGCGGGCGACGTATCTGGAGCAAGTCTGGACGCCGTACCACAGCACTTTGCAGAACGAGCTGGCGCGACTGAAGGCTGAGTTCGGCTACGCGCTGCTGTTCGATGCGCACTCGATCCGCTCGATCATCCCGCACCTGTTCGACGGCAAGCTGCCGGACTTCAACCTCGGCACCTTCAACGGCGCCAGTTGCGATCCACAGTTGGCCACTCAGCTGGAAGCCATCTGCGCGCGCCACGGCGATTACAGCCATGTGCTGAACGGTCGCTTCAAGGGGGGCCACATCACCCGGCATTACGGCAATCCGGCCGAGAACATTCATGCGGTGCAACTGGAGTTGGGCCAGTGCACGTACATGGAAGAGTTCGAGCCGTTCCGTTATCGCCCGGACCTGGCGGCGCCGACACAGGTGGTGCTCAAGGAATTGCTGCAAGGGCTGTTGGCCTGGGGCCAAAAGCACTACAGCGCATAAGATCAAAAGATCGTCCGAACGCGGCCCGAACCTTCGGCAGCTCCTACATTGGCCGTGTGAAAACCCGATCTTGTAGGAGCTGCCGAAGGCTGCGATCTTTTCGGGCTGTCGCCACCGTGCAAAACACGGTCGCTACAGTTCGCTTTTACCTTCTCGACGCTGCGTAATGTTCTGGGCACGGTGCACGAAGACATCGGCCCTCGCAATAATCTGCCGCACGAGACTCCCCCAATGAAAAGACTGTTCACCCGCTGTCTCTCAATCCTCTGCGGCACTGCTCTCCTGAGCACCAGCGTTCTGGCCAGTGACGACGCTTCCTGCAAGGCCGTGCGCATGGGCGTGGTCAACTGGACCGACGTGATCGCCACCAGCGGCATGGCTGACGTACTGCTCAACGGCCTCGGTTACGAAAGCAAGCAAACCAGCGCCGTGCAGCAAATCATCTTCGCCGGCATCCGCGACAAGCGTCTCGATATCTTCCTCGGTTACTGGAAACCGGCGATGGACAAAAACATCGCGCCGTTCCTGGCTGCCAATCAGGTGAAGGTCATGTACAAACCGAGCCTGGCCGACGCACAGGCAACCCTCGCCGTACCTGAATATGTCGCCGAAGCGGGCCTGAAAACCTTCGCCGATATCGCCAAATTCAAGGATCAACTCGGCGGCAAGATCTACGGCATCGAGCCGGGCAGCGGCGCCAACACCACCATCAAAACCATGATCGAGACCAATCACTTTGGCTTGAAAGACTTCAAGCTGATCGAGTCGGGTGAAGCCGGCATGCTTGCCGCTGTACAGCGGGCGGTGAATCGCAAGGAATTCGTGGTGTTCGTCGGCTGGACCCCGCACCCGATGAACATCAACATGAAGATCGCCTACCTGACCGGCAGCGAAGACGTTTACGGCCCGAACGAAGGCGCCGCCACCGTTTCCACCGTGACCGCCCCGGACTACGCCCAGCGCTGTCCGAACGTAAACCGTCTGCTGGAAAACCTGACCTTCACCGCGGCCCAGGAAAGCCAGTTGATGGTGCCGATCATGGAGCGTAAAACGCCGCAGGATGTTGCCAGACAATGGCTACGTGATCATCCCGAGGATCTTCAGCGCTGGCTTGCCGGTGTCACCAGTTTTGATGGCAAGGATGGCGTGGCGACCGTTCAGACCAGTTTGAAACTTTGATGAGTTCCTATCCGTTATCCGAGCAAATGGCGGCTTTCGTCGAGAAAACCGTCAGCTTCAACAGTACCGACAGCAGTCTCGGTGGTTTGCGCCAGGCCTACAGCGACATGTGCCGGGCGTTCACTCCGTCACGTCCCGACGGGCTTTATGTGGTCGACTTTGAATTGGCCGGCGTGCCGGTGCGGTCTTATCAACCGCCGGTTTCGCCACCGACCAGCGGTTGCCCGTGCATTGTGTATCTGCACGGCGGTGGGTGGGTGGTGGGGGACCTGGATTCCCACGACTTCATCTGCGCCGAATTGGCGTCGACGCTCGGTGTGCTGGTGATCGCCGTCGATTATCGGTTGGCGCCGGAACATCCGTTTCCGGCGGCGTTTGAAGACTGCCTGGGTGTCTGGCGCGCGCTACGGACCGGGCCATTCCGGCTCGATCCCGAGCGAACGCTGGTGGCCGGGGACAGCGCCGGTGGCAACCTTGCGGCTGCGTTGTGCCTGGCGTTGCGCGATGCGGGCGAGCCATTGCCGGCGGCGCAGGTGCTGATTTATCCGGGGCTGGGCGGTAATCACCGATTGCCGTCGCGCAGTGAATGCGTCGATGCTCCCTTGCTCAGCAGCAGCGATCTGGATTGTTATCACGCCCTGTACTTGCGCGGCACTGGGCAGCCAGGGGCCTATGCGATGCCGTTGCTCGCCGAGGATTTCAGTAGGCTGCCGCCGGCCTTGATCGCCGTGGCGCAATTCGACCCACTGCGCGATGACGGCATGCTCTACACCGAGCGACTGAACGCAGCAGGTGTGGCAGCGACGCTGTACTACGGCGAGGGGTTGGTCCACGGTTGTCTGCGGGCTCGGGGGCAGGTCGCCGAGGTCGACGCACTCTATGAAACGCTGCTCGGCTATTTGTCTGAAAAAACGGGCTGAAGAACTCTGACTCTGCAAGGCATGCTCATTGGCGTAATTCGGGTTTATGATGCCGGACGGCAGAATAATAGAAGTCCCCCCAGGGATGACCTCGACCCCTTACGGAGCGCGCAATGCAGACTTTGTACCCGCAGATCAAACCCCACGCCCGGCACGATCTGGCCGTCGATGAAACCCACACGCTGTATGTCGACGAAAGCGGTTCGCCGAAAGGTTTGCCGGTGGTGTTCATTCACGGTGGCCCCGGCGCCGGGTGTGATGCCCAGAGCCGTCGGTATTTCGATCCGAACCTGTATCGCATTGTGACCTTCGACCAGCGCGGTTGCGGTCGTTCCACGCCCCACGCCAGCCTGGAAAACAACACCACCTGGGATCTGGTCGCCGACCTTGAGCGAATTCGCCAGCACCTTGGCATCGATAAGTGGGTGTTGTTCGGCGGTTCATGGGGCTCGACCCTGGCGCTTGCCTACGCGCAAACCCACCCGGAGCGTGTGCACGGTCTGATTCTGCGCGGGATTTTTCTCTGCCGCCCGCAGGAAATCGAGTGGTTCTACCAGTGTGGCGCCAGTCGCCTGTTCCCCGATTACTGGCAGGACTACATCGCGCCGATCCCGCTGGACGAGCGCGAAGACTTGCTCTCGGCTTTCCACAAGCGCCTGATCGGCAACGATCAGATTGCCCAGATGCACGCGGCCAAGGCTTGGTCCACCTGGGAAGGCCGGACCGCCACCCTGCGCCCGAACCCGATGGTGGTCGATCGTTTCTCCGAGCCACAGCGCGCACTGTCGATTGCCCGCATCGAATGCCACTACTTCACCAACAATGCGTTCCTTGAGCCCAACCAGTTGATCCGCGACATGGGCAAGATCGCCCATTTGCCTGGCGTGATCGTCCACGGTCGCTACGACGTGATCTGCCCGCTGGACAACGCCTGGGAACTGCATCAGAACTGGCCGAACAGTGAATTGAAG
This sequence comes from Pseudomonas rossensis, assembly GCF_039888995.1. Lineage (NCBI taxonomy): Bacteria > Pseudomonadati > Pseudomonadota > Gammaproteobacteria > Pseudomonadales > Pseudomonadaceae > Pseudomonas > Pseudomonas rossensis. Next base: position 86,841 of record NZ_JBBWCB010000002.1, read on the forward strand.
GTGATCCGTGACGCCGGCCATGCCGCCTCCGAACCTGGCATTACTGACGCACTGGTTCGCGCCGCCGATCTGATGGCCCATCGTCTGCTCGACCTGGCCCCTGAAGAAGCATGAAGGGCCTGCTGCAACGCGTGCGTGGTGCGCGAGTCGAGGTAGCGGGGGAGGTGGTTGGCGCCGTTGATCAGGGTTTGCTGGTGCTGGTGGCGGTCGAGCCCGAGGATACTCGGGCCAGCGCCGACAAACTTCTGCAGAAACTGCTTAACTATCGTGTGTTCAGTGACGCCGAGGGCAAGATGAATCTGTCCCTGGCGGATGTAGGCGGTGGGTTGCTGCTGGTCTCACAGTTCACCCTGGCCGCCGATACCCGGAGCGGGTTGCGTCCGAGTTTTTCGACCGCTGCCCCTCCGGCCCTGGGCGAGGAACTTTTCGACTATCTATTAGGTAAGGCGAAACAGGTGCATGGCACTGTGGCATCAGGTAGATTCGGCGCGGATATGCAGGTGCACCTGGTCAACGACGGCCCGGTAACCTTCCTGTTACAGACCTGAAAGCGCTTGAAACATGTTTTTAAGCCCTTTTCGACTGAAAACAGGCGTTTTTCAAGATAAATACTTTGTTACCCCTGATGCGTTGTAACGCGGCCTACTAGATAATCGCGCGCTACGGGGATCAGCGTTCGTTGGTCCATTTTGACTTAGGTAGAGACTTGTCCTGGACCTCTTGGGGAATCATTTAGCCCCACAGGAGTCGGAACAATGCTCGCCAACTTGGCAAGAGTGGTCTGTAGGGTCGGTTTTTCCATGCCGTTCTCCTCACAGGCACTTAAACTGGCCGTTGGTTTTTTGATCTGTTTTCGGCGAGGGTTGCTCGTGATTGTTAGTCCCTGTAATGCACCAAAATTGTCTGCCAAACGGTTACGAAGCGCTCTGGTAGCGGGCTCTGCACTGCTCTGCCTGCTCAGCGCCGGTCAGCTTTGGGCATTCAATCTGGATGATGTATCGGTCAAGGCAAAAGAGCTGGCCGGGCAGAAATACGAAGCTCCGCGCAGTAACCTGCCGAACGAGTTCCGCGAGATGAAATTCGCGGACTATCAAAAAATTCGCTTCCTGACCGAAAAAGCCGAGTGGGCCGATCAGAAAACCCCGTTCAAGCTGTCGTTCTATCACCAGGGTATGCATTTCGATACGCCGGTGAAAATCAACGAAATCACAGCTAACACCGTCGAAGAGATCAAATACGACCCAAGTCGTTTCGATTTCGGCGATGTGAAGTTCGATCCTAAAGCCACCGAGCAACTGGGTTATGCCGGTTTCCGTGTGCTTTACCCGGTCAACAAGGCTGACAAGCAAGACGAAATCATGACCATGCTCGGCGCGAGTTACTTCCGCGTTGTCGGCAAGGGTCACACCTATGGCTTGTCCGCTCGCGGCATGGCCATCGATACCGCGTTGCCGTCCGGCGAAGAATTCCCGCGTTTCACCGAGTTCTGGATTCAACAGCCGAAACCGGGCGACAAGCACTTGGTGATCTTTGCTCTGCTGGATTCGCCACGGGCTACTGGTGCGTATTGCCTGACCGTGCGTCCGGGCAGCGACACCGTTGTCGACGTCAAGGCCAAGATGTTCCTGCGTGACAAGGTCACCAAGCTTGGCGTTGCGCCGCTGACCAGCATGTTCCTGTTCGGCGCCAATCAGCCGTCGAAAGTGCTGAACTACCGTCGCGAACTGCACGACTCCAGCGGTCTGTCGATCCATGCCGGTAACGGCGAGTGGATCTGGCGCCCACTGAACAATCCGAAACACTTGTCGGTGAGCAACTTCTCGATCGAGAACCCGCGCGGTTTTGGCCTGCTGCAACGTGGCCGTGACTTCAGCCACTACGAAGACCTCGACGACCGCTACGACAAGCGCCCAAGTGCCTGGATCGAACCAAAAGGCGATTGGGGCAAGGGCTCCGTCGATCTGGTAGAGATTCCGACTGCCGACGAAACCAACGACAATATCGTTGCGTTCTGGAGCCCGGAAAAACTGCCTGAGCCTGGCCAGCCGCTGGACGTCGCTTATCGCATGCACTGGACCATCGACGAAGCCTCGCTTCACGCACCGGACAGCGCCTGGGTTCAACAGACCCTGCGTTCCACGGGTGACGTGAAACAGTCCAACCTGATCCGTCAGCCGGACGGCAGCGTTGCTTATCTGGTGGACTTCGAAGGCCCGTCCCTTGCGGCATTGCCGGAGGATACGGACGTTCGTAGCCAGGTCAGCGTTGGCGAGAATGCCGAGCTGGTCGAGAACAGCGTGCGTTACAACCCTGAAACCAAGGGCTGGCGCCTGACGCTGCGGATGAAAATCAAGGATCCGGGCAAGCCTACCGAGATGCGTGCTGCACTGGTCAAGAACATCGTGACTGCTGACCTGGCCAAAACATCGCTGCCAGCATCCAATTCTTCCGTCGCCAAGGCTGACAAGATTGCCGCTCGGCAGCAGGAGAAGCTGGACAAGGAAGCCAAGGAAGCGAAGGAAACCAAGCAAGCTGAGGCCAAGCAGGTTGAAGCCAAGCCGGCCGAAGCCAAGCCAGCCGCAGATTCCAAGGACAAGGACAACAAAGACGCCAAGCAGCCAGTCGCTGCCGAGGCGGCCCCAGCCACACCGGAATCGGTACCGACTGAAGAAGTCCTGACCGAGACCTGGAGCTACCAGTTGCCTGCCGATGAGTAATTCTCAAGTACAGCCAGAGACTCTTGCCGAGTATCTGGCGCATCTGCCGATGACCGACCAGCAGCGCGCGGAACTCGCGGGCTGCCAGTCTTTCAGCGAATTGCATGAGCGCCTTTCGTCCTCGACGTTCGACGCGCCGACCGAGGCTGCTCAAGCTTCGGTGGGGCGTCGTTTGACGCTGAACACCGCCGAAGAGCTGGCGGAAGCGCAAATGCTGGTGCTCGACGCCAGCGGTCGGGTCTGCCTCAAGGCGACCCCTCCGATCCGTCGGACCAAAGTCGTACCGGAGCCGTGGCGCACCAACATTCTGGTGCGTGGCTGGCGTCGTCTGACCGGTCGCACCAATCCGCCGGCCCCGCCGAAGGATGAAAATGTGCTGCCGGCGGCTCGCTGGCGCACCGTCGGTTCGATCCGTCGCTACATTCTGCTGGTACTGATGCTCGGCCAGACCATCGTTGCCGGCTGGTACATGAAAGGCATCATGCCGTACCAGGGCTGGTCGTTCGTCGACCTCGAAGAAGTCCTGCACCAGCCGTTCCTGCAAACCGTCACGCAAGTACTGCCGTATGCGCTGCAAACCAGCATCCTGATTCTGTTCGGGATTCTGTTCTGCTGGGTGTCGGCCGGTTTCTGGACAGCGCTGATGGGCTTCCTCGAGTTGCTCACAGGCCATGACAAATACCGCATTTCCGGTAAAAGCGCCGGCAACGAGCCGATCCCCAAGGACGCACGCACCGCTCTGGTGATGCCGATCTGCAACGAAGACGTGCCGCGAGTGTTTGCCGGTCTGCGGGCGACCTTCGAGTCGGTCGCGGCCACGGGTAACCTGGATCGCTTCGACTTCTTCGTCCTCAGCGACAGTAACGACGCCGATATCTGCGTCGCCGAACAACAAGCCTGGCTGGACGTCTGCCGTGAAGCCAAGGGCTTCGGCAAGATCTTCTATCGCCGCCGTCGCCGTCGCGTCAAGCGTAAAAGCGGTAACCTCGACGACTTCTGCCGTCGTTGGGGCGGTGATTACAAGTACATGGTCGTGCTCGACGCGGACTCCGTGATGAGCGGCGATTGCCTGACCAGTCTGGTGCGCTTGATGGAAGCCACCCCGGACGCCGGGATCATCCAGACCGCGCCGCGCGCGTCTGGCATGGACACGCTGTATGCACGCATGCAGCAGTTCGCCACCCGCGTGTACGGTCCGCTGTTTACCGCCGGTCTGCACTTCTGGCAGTTGGGCGAATCCCACTACTGGGGCCACAACGCGATCATCCGCATGAAGCCGTTCATCGAGCACTGCGCCCTGGCGCCGTTGCCCGGTAAAGGCGCATTTGCCGGTGCAATTCTGTCCCACGACTTCGTCGAAGCTGCGCTGATGCGCCGTGCCGGCTGGGGCGTGTGGATTGCCTACGACTTGCCGGGCAGCTACGAAGAATTGCCGCCGAACCTGCTGGACGAACTCAAGCGTGACCGTCGCTGGTGTCACGGCAACCTGATGAACTTCCGGCTGTTCCTGGTAAAAGGCATGCACCCGGTGCACCGTGCAGTGTTCCTGACGGGCGTGATGTCTTACTTGTCGGCGCCGTTGTGGTTCTTCTTCCTCGTGCTGTCGACGGCGCTGCTGGCGGTCAACACGCTGATGGAGCCGCAGTACTTCCTTGAGCCGCGCCAGCTCTATCCGTTGTGGCCACAATGGCACCCGGACAAGGCGATCGCGCTGTTCTCGACCACCGTCGTGCTGCTGTTCCTGCCGAAGTTGTTGAGCATCATCCTGATCTGGGCCAAGGGCGCGAAAGAGTTCGGTGGCAAGTTCAAGGTGACGATGTCGATGCTGCTGGAGATGCTGTTCTCCATGCTGCTGGCGCCGGTACGGATGATTTTCCACACCCGTTTCGTGCTCGCCGCGTTCCTCGGCTGGGCCGCGACCTGGAACTCGCCGCAACGTGACGACGACTCCACGCCATGGAGCGAAGCGGTCAAACGCCACGGTCCGCAAACCTTGCTGGGCTTCTTCTGGGCGTTGCTGGTGATCTGGCTGAACCCGAGCTTCCTCTGGTGGCTGGTGCCGATCGTCGGTTCGTTGATGCTGTCGATTCCGGTGTCGGTGATCTCCAGTCGAGTCGGCCTGGGCCTCAAGTCCCGTGACGAAAGCCTGTTCCTGATCCCTGAGGAATACAATCCGCCACAGGCGTTGCTGGCAACTGACCAGTACACCCACGAAAACCGTTGGCATGCGCTGAACGACGGCTTCGTCCGGGCAGTGGTCGATCCACAGCAGAACGCCCTGGCGTGCTCGCTGGCGACTTCACGCCACCGTGAGGCCGAGCCGATCGAATGGTTGCGGATTGAACGGGTGCGTCATGCGCTGAAAGCCGGGCCTGAGGGTCTGAGCAACAATGAGCGCGTGCAACTGCTCAGTGATCCGGTAGCACTGGGTCGTCTGCATGAGCAGATCTGGAACGAAGCTCACCCCGAGTGGCTGGATGCGTGGCGTAAATCGGTGAAAGCCGATCCCCATGCGCCGCTGTTGCCGCTCAAGCCGCTGTGTGTGCAGCCTCAGTTGGCCTGACAAAAAAACCCGCGAAAGCGGGGTTTTTTTTGTGCGCCTCGTCAGGCAATAATTCCTGCTTAAACCCTTGTGCAAACGAACGAGTGCGTTAGCATCCGTCCCCGAATTGGTGCGCCCGGACAACTTTCTGTTCGTATCTGCCGGTTTCCCAAGGGAAACCCGCGGTTTGCGCGTCTCACAACGCGATGGTTTTGGGGACTTGATGATGAAGAAGTATCTGTCGATGCTGCTGGTCGGCGTCACGGCATTGGTTGCAGTCAACGCGGCGCATGCCGGTGCCATCGATGAGGCGGTCAAGCGCGGCACGCTGAAAGTCGGCATGGACCCGACCTACATGCCGTTCGAAATGACCAACAAGCGCGGCGAGATCATCGGCTTCGAAGTCGACATTCTCAAAGCCATGACTAAGGCCATGGGTGTCAAGCTGGAGATGGTTTCCACCGGCTACGACGGCATTATCCCGGCCTTGCTCACCGACAAGTTCGACATGATCGGCAGCGGCATGACCCTGACCCAGGAACGCAACCTGCGGCTGAACTTCAGCGAACCGTTCATCGTGGTGGGCCAGACCCTGCTGATCCGCAAGGAACTGGAAGGCACCATCAAGTCCTATAAAGACCTGAACACCGCCGACTACCGCATCACTTCCAAGCTCGGCACCACCGGCGAGATGGTGGCCAAAAAGCTTATCTCCAAAGCCAACTACCACGGCTACGACAACGAGCAGGAAGCCGTGCTCGACGTGGTCAACGGCAAGGCCGACGCCTTTATCTACGACGCGCCTTACAACGTCGTGGCCGTGAACAAGGTCGGTGCTGGCAAACTGGTGTTCCTCGACAAGCCGTTCACCTACGAGCCGCTGGCCTTCGGTCTGAAGAAGGGTGACTACGACAGCCTCAACTTCATCAATAACTTCCTGCGTCAGATCCACGAAGACGGCACCTACGATCGCATCCATGACAAGTGGTTCAAAGACACCGCTTGGCTCAAGGACATGGAATAAGGATTTCTGCTGCGGTGTATCAGTAACACCGCGCCGCTTCAATCGCGAGCAAGCTCGCTCCCACAGTTGATCGATGTGAACACAACCTTTGTGTCCGGCACAGACCCTGTGGGAGCGAGCTTGCTCGCGATGGCGTCCTCCTTGGCGACACAAATTTCGGAATCTGCTTACAGATGAAACAGAAAAAAGCCCAATGGCCGTGGCACGTATTAACCGTGCTGCTGCTGATCGGCCTGGCCGGCGCGTTGTATTACGCCACCTCGCTGATGTCCTACGAATGGCGCTGGAACCGTGTGCCGCAATACTTCGCCTATCACGCCGAAGAATCCCAGCGTGCCGCCGAAATCTCCACCGTCAGCGAACTGATGCGCAAGGGCGACAAGGCTGAAGTCACCCTGCGCAATGACGCCGGTACAGAGCAGCACCTGACCGTCGACGACAACAGCCTGCAAGTCGCCCAAGGTGATGACGTGGCCGAAGGCGACGTGATCGGCGTGACCCGCCATTGGGCCGCCGGACCGCTGATGTGGGGGCTGTGGACCACCTTATGGTTGTCCGTGGTTTCAGGTGTGCTCGGCCTGCTGATCGGCCTCGCCACGGGCCTGTGCCGACTGTCGAGCAACCCGACCCTGCGCGATCTCTCGACGATCTACGTCGAACTGGTGCGTGGTACGCCGCTGCTGGTGCAAATCTTCATTTTCTACTTCTTCATCGGCACCGTGATGAACCTCTCCCGGGAGTTCGCCGGGATCGCCGCGCTGTCGCTGTTCACCGGTGCTTATGTGGCGGAAATCATCCGTTCCGGCGTTCAATCCATCGCCCGTGGCCAGAACGAAGCCGCGCGCTCCCTGGGCCTGAGCGCTGGTCAGTCGATGCGCCGCGTGGTGCTGCCGCAAGCGTTCAAACGGGTGCTGCCACCGCTGGCCGGTCAGTTCATCAGTCTGGTCAAGGACACCTCGCTGGTGTCGGTGATCGCCATTACCGAGCTGCTCAAAAGCGGTCGCGAAGTCATCACCACCTCGTTCTCGCCGTTCGAAATCCTGTTCTGCGTGGCCGGTCTGTACCTGTTGATCAACCTGCCGCTGTCGAGAATCGCCAGCCGGCTTGAGCGGAGGCTCGCGCAAAGTGATTGAAGTCCGCGATCTGGTAAAAGTTTTCGACACCCGCGGCCACGTGGTTCGCGCGGTGGATAACGTTTCGACGCACGTGGCCAAGGGCGAAGTGCTGGTGGTGATCGGCCCGTCCGGTTCCGGCAAGTCGACCTTCCTGCGCTGCCTCAACGGCCTGGAAGAGTTTGACTCGGGCTCGGTGAGCATCGATGGATTGCAACTGGCCGACCCGAAAACCGATGTGAATGCCTACCGCCGCGAAGTCGGCATGGTGTTCCAGCATTTCAACCTGTTCCCGCACATGACCGTGTTGGAAAACCTCTGCCTGGCCCAGAAAGTCGTGCGCAAGCGCGGCAAGAAGGAGCGCGAGGCCAAGGCCTTGGCGTTGCTGGAAAAGGTCGGTATTGCGCAGAAGGCCAACGAGTTTCCGTCGCGCCTTTCCGGCGGTCAGCAACAGCGTGTGGCCATCGCCCGGGCATTGGCCATGGAGCCGAAGGTCATGCTGTTCGATGAGCCGACCTCGGCGCTCGACCCGGAAATGGTCGGCGAAGTGCTGGACGTGATGAAAACCCTGGCGGTAGAAGGCATGACCATGGTTTGCGTCACCCACGAAATGGGCTTCGCCCGGGAAGTGGCGGATCGGGTGCTGTTCTTCGACCACGGCAAATTGCTGGAGGACGCTTCACCGGCCGAATTCTTCGATGCGCCGAAGGATCCGCGCGCACAGGCTTTCTTGCGGCAGGTCCTCTAACTGCGGCGACCTTCCGGCCGCCATCGCGGGCAAGCCCGCTCCCACATTGATCGGTGGTGAACACAAGATTTGTGTTTGACGCATATCCTTGTGGGAGCGGGCTTGCCCGCGATTGCATCACCTCGGTCCTAAGTGAACCGAGGTCATTGAATCGCCTTAAACCTTAAACCGTCCCACCAGCATCTGCAGATGCGTCCCCAACCGCGCCAGCTCAATGCTGGACGCCGCCGTCTCTTCACTGGCTGCCGAGGTCTGCTCGGACACATCACGCACGTTGAGCACGCTACGGTTGATCTCCTCGGCCACCGCCGTTTGCTGCTCCGCAGCGGCGGCGATCTGCTGGTTCATCGACTGAATCGCCGAGACGGTGCGGGTAATGCTTTCCAGCGAGCCACCGGCGCGGCGGGTCAGTTCGACGCTGCTTTCGGTCAGGCTGCGGCTGTTGTCCATGATGGTCGCCACTTGCTGGGTGCCGGTTTGCAGGCCGACGATCAGCTCTTCGATTTCTTCGGTGGACTTCTGGGTACGCTGGGCCAGGCTGCGGACTTCGTCGGCGACCACCGCAAAGCCACGTCCGGCCTCACCGGCACGGGCGGCCTCGATGGCGGCGTTGAGGGCCAGCAGGTTGGTTTGCTGGGCCACGGATTTGATCACGTCGAGCACGCTGCCGATCTTGTCGCTTTCGCGTTTGAGGTGACCCATGGCTTCGGTGGAGCTGCCGACTTCCTTGGCCAGACGTTCGATCTGGGCGATGGCTTCGCCGACCACTTTGTCACCTTCGCGGGCCTGTTGGTCGGCGGCGACGGCGGCTTCGGAGGCTTCTTCGGCGTTACGCGCGACTTCCTGCACGGTGGCGGTCATTTCGTTCATGGCGGTGGCCACCTGGTCGGTCTCGACCTTCTGGCTGTTGACCCCGGCGCTGGTCTGCTCGGTGACTGCCGACAGCTCTTCGGCGGCACTGGCGATTTGCGTGACGCCGTCACTGATGCCACCAATCAACTCGCGCAGGCCCAGGGTCATGCTCTGCATGGCGCGCTGTAGCTGGCCGAGTTCGTCCTGACGCTCGGAGATAAGGTTTTGGGTCAGGTCACCGGCAGCAACACGCTCCGCCACTTTGAGGGTCTGGCTCAGGGGAATCACGATCTGGCGAGTGATGGCCCACGCGGCAAGCATCCCGAAGGCGAGCGCCAGGACGGTGGCCAGCAGCAGCAGGTTTTTGGCGTGCGCGGCGTCAGTGTCACGGACGATGGTTTGCGACACGGTGAGTTTTTTGCTGACGGCGAGCAGGATGTCGCCTTGCACGGCCATGCGTTTGAGCGCGGCCGCGCTGGCTACCTGAGAGTCACGGAACTGGCTGACGGCGGCGCGATAGGCCTTGAGCGAGTCAGTGGCCTGCTGCAGGTTGGCGATGTGCTGTTCCGGCAGTTTGGAGGGCAGGCTTTCGAGGTTTTTCAACGCGTTGTCGATGGCGTCCAAAGCAGGTTGCTCGGCCTCGGTTTTGCCGCTGTAGGTGTAACCGCGCACCTGGAAGCGCGCGTGCTGGATCAGTTTGCTCAGGTCGATCACGTTGTTGAAATCGGCAATGCTGTCACCTTGCAACATGGATTTTTCGACTTCGGCGACACGGGCCACGGCGTTGTCGGCGGTGGCGCCGAGTTTGCCGCGGGCGTCTTCGCGGGTGGCGCCGGCCTGGGTCATCGCCGTGAAGGCTTGTTTGTACTCACTGACGGCGGCCAGTTGCTGGTCGATCATGGCCACGTCGGCCGGTTGTTCGATCATCGTGCGCGCGGTTTTCAGGCCGGTATCGAGTTGGCCGAGCAGGTCGTTGACCGCACCAGGGCCTTGGTCGCCGCGACGCATTTCGTAATCCAGACGGGCCAGGCGCAGGTCTTTGGTCAGGTCATTGAGGCTGGCAATAAACCCCAACTTATCGCCGCGACTCATCACGCCGCTCAGGCCGGTCCAGCCGGTGAAGGTGATCAACAAGGTAAGAAGCAGCACCAGACCGAAGCCGACACCCAGTTTGCGATTGACGCTGACGTTCCCCAGTTTCTCGGCTAGCCATCGGTACATGCTGCAACTCCCTCGAACCATTCGTTGGTTTTATGGGGACTGTATCGGCTGGCGGGCCGCAATCTGTAGGCGTACACATTGGTTGGGACGACGAATCTTCCTGTGGGAGCGAGCTTGCTCGCGATGGCGGTGGGTCAGTCAACACATGGGTTAACTGGCAGTCCGCTATCGCGAGCAAGCTCGCTCCCACAGGTTCTGTGTCTAAAGTGGAGTCAGGGGTTAGAACAGGCGTGCGAGCAGCGCAGTGACGGCGGTTTCGACCCGCAGGATGCGCTCGCCGAGCTGCACCGGTTGCAGGCCGGCCTTGCCCAGCAGGTCGATTTCGTAAGGAATCCAGCCACCTTCGGGGCCGATGGCCAGGGTCACCGGTTCGTCCAGGCCGCGAGGGCAGGGCGGATAATGGCCGGGGTGGCCAACGAGGCCAAGGGTACCGTCGGTGATCGCCGGCAGACGGTCTTCGACGAACGGCTTGAAGCGCTTCTCGATGACGACTTCCGGTAGCACGCTGTCCCGGGCCTGTTCAAGGCCCAGGATCAGTTGCTCGCGAATCGCCTCGGGCTCCAGGAATGGGGTTTGCCAGAAGCTCTTCTCGACGCGATAGCTGTTCACCAGAATGATTCGCGGCACACCCATGGCCGCTACGGTCTGAAACACCCTACGGAGCATTTTCGGCCGTGGCAGGGCCAGCACCAGGGTCAGCGGCAGCTTGGCCGGTGGTGGCTGGTCGAGGGTGACGCGCAACTCGGCTTCATCGGCGTCCAGGCGCAGCAGTTCGGCGGAGCCCATCAGCCCGCCGATGCGCCCGACCCGCAGGCTGTCGCCGACAACCGAACGGTGGACTTCCTGCATGTGCGTCAACCGGCGATCACGCAGGATCGCCCGGTCGGCCGCAATGAAGTCGGCCTCTTCGAGCAGCAGCAGGTTCATGGTTGAGTCGCTGGCGGCTGGTCGTTGTGATCGTCGGCCGGCTGGTCGTCCGGATGCTCGCCGCGCTTGCTGATCAGGCCACCGAACAGGATGCCGATTTCAAACAGCAGCCACATCGGTACGGCCAGCAACGTCTGCGAGAAGATGTCCGGCGGCGTCAGGATCATGCCGACCACGAAGCAGCCGATGACCACGTACGGGCGGATTTTCTTCAGGTAAGCGACGTTGACCACACCGATCCACACCAGCAGGACCACGGCCACCGGAATTTCGAAGGCCACGCCGAAAGCGAAGAACAGCGTCATGACGAAGTCGAGGTAGCTGCTGATGTCGGTCATCATTTCCACGCCGGCCGGGGTGGCGGCGGCGAAGAATTTGAAGATCAGCGGGAACACCAGGTAATAGGCGAACGCCATGCCGGTATAGAACAGCAGGATGCTGGACACCAGCAGTGGCACCGCAATGCGTTTCTCATGCTTGTACAGGCCTGGCGCGATAAAGCCCCAGATCTGATGCAGGATCACCGGGATCGCCAGGAACAGCGAAACCATCATGGTCAGCTTCAGCGGCGTCAGGAACGGTGACGACACGTCGGTGGCGATCATCGTCGCGCCCACGGGCAGGTACTGACGCAGCGGCGTGGAGACGAAGGTATAAATCTGCTGGGTGAAGGCAAACAACCCGGCGAAGATGATGAAGATCGCCGCTACACAGCGCAGCAGACGGGTACGCAACTCGGTGAGGTGCGAAACCAGCGGCATGTGCTGGTCGTTTTCAGGGAGATCGCTCATGGGGCTCGCGGCGGCAATGTTGGGTCATGAGGGGCCGGCGCAACAGGCGCAGCCGCAGGCGTAACAGGTTCTACGGCCGCTACAACAGGTGCCGCAGGCTCGGCGGCTGGAGCATGAATCGTCTGCTCCATCACAGGTTCAACCGGCTGAACCGGCGTAGCCTCCTGCTGAGTCGGCGTGAAAATCTTCCGCGCCTCCTGCTCCAGCGAGAGAATGTGCTCGTTGTGCAGCTGCCGACGAATCTCGTCGGCACCGATTTCACGTTCAACTTCCTGTTTGATCGCGTTGAAGCTGCGCTTCAGACGGCCGACCCACAGGCCGGCGGTGCGCGCAGCACCCGGCAGACGCTCGGGGCCCAGCACCAGCAGGGCCACGAGGCCGACGAGCAGCAGTTCAGAGAAGCTGATACCAAACATTAGTCAGTGCTCACACGTCTTTGCGGATCGGCTCTTCGACTTTTTGCGCCTGCACGTCGATGGTGTGCGGCTGGTTCACGGACTGTGTGGTCTGTGGCTGAACGGGTGGAACCGGTTGTTGCGGCGTCACTGTCGGGTCAACCGGCTTGTCTTCATCGTTCATGGCTTTGCGAAAGCCCTTGATCGACTCACCCACGTCAGTGCCGAGGTTCTTCAGTTTCTTGGTGCCGAACACCAGCACGACCACAACCAGAATGACGACCCAGTGTTTCCAGTCAAAAATGCCCATGTTGCTGCTCCTCTCAAATAGGTGTTCAGGCGGACGGACGCGAGGCTTTCTCGGCGTGTCCGGACAGACCGAAACGACGGTCCAGTTCATCGAGTACAGCCTGTGGATGCTGCCCCAGTTGGGCGAGCATGACCATGCTGTGGAACCACAAATCGGCGGTTTCGTAGATCACATCGCTGCAGTCACCGCTGATGGCGGCATCCTTGGCGGCAATGATGGTTTCGACCGACTCTTCGCCGACTTTTTCCAGAATCTTGTTCAAGCCCTTGTGGTACAGGCTGGCGACATACGAGCTGTCGGCGGCGGCGCCTTTGCGCTCTTCCAGCACCTCGGCCAGACGGGTCAACGTGTCACTCATGGCTGTGTCCTGCGGAATAGATGGCGTGCGGGTCTTTGAGCACCGGATCGACGGTTTTCCAGTCGCCGTTCTCGAAGACGCGGTAGAAACAGCTCTGACGGCCGGTATGGCAAGCGATGTCGCCGATCTGTTCGACCATCAGGATGATCACGTCGGCGTCACAGTCCAGGCGCATTTCATGCAGGGTTTGCACGTGGCCGGACTCTTCGCCCTTGCGCCACAGCTTGCCACGGGAACGTGACCAGTAAATGGCGCGGTTCTCGGCAGCGGTCAGTTCCAGCGCTTCACGGTTCATCCAGGCCATCATCAGGACGCGCCCGGTCTTGTGATCCTGGGCAATCGCCGGCACCAGGCCATCGGCGTCCCACTTGATCTCGTCCAGCCAGTTTTTCATCTTCGACTCCGACAGCGGTTCCACACTTCATGAGTAGAACCCAAGCGTTGAAACAGTGTGCCAGCGTGCGGGGGCGCTGGCTATCGGCGAGCGACCAGATACAAACCGACCGCCACCATGATCCCGGCCGGCCAATGGCCCAGTTCGTTCAGCGGCCCGCCGGCAGCGAGTATGGTGCCGCCGGCCAGGTGCGCACAGCCGAGCAGTCGCAGCAGCCAATCGTCCTTGCGGCGGTGCCACGGTGGCGGCGGGTCGTAGGCGTGGGGCTGGGACATGCGTTCGAGCAGGTCGCGGGCCATGTTGGCCAGGTGCGGCAGTTGTTCGAACTGGCTCTGCACGTTGCCGATCAAGGCTTTGGGGCTGACGCGCTCACGCATCCAGCGTTCGAGGAACGGCTGGGCGGTGTTCCACAAATCGAGGTCCGGGTACAACTGGCGGCCCAGGCCTTCGATGTTCAGCAGGGTTTTTTGCAGCAATACGAGCTGCGGCTGCACTTCCATGTTGAAGCGCCGGGCGGTCTGGAACAGGCGCATCAGCACCTGACCGAAGGAAATATCTTTTAACGGTTTTTCGAAGATCGGCTCGCACACGGTGCGGATCGCCGCCTCGAATTCGTTGAGTTTGGTTTCCGCCGGTACCCAGCCTGAATCGATGTGCAGTTGGGCGACACGCCGGTAATCACGCTTGAAGAACGCGAACAGGTTACGCGCCAGGTAGTCCTGGTCCTCCGGGGTCAGGCTGCCGACGATGCCGCAGTCGATCGCAATGTACTGCGGGCTCCACGGGGTCACGGTGCTGACGAAGATGTTGCCGGGGTGCATGTCGGCGTGGAAGAAGCTGTCGCGGAACACTTGAGTGAAGAAGATCTCCACACCGCGTTCGGCGAGCATTTTCATGTCGGTACGCTGGTCGGCGAGGGTCGCCAGATCGGTGACTTGAATCCCGTAGATCCGCTCCATCACCAGCACTTTCGGCCGGCACCAGTCCCAATAGACTTGCGGCACGTAAAGCAGCTCCGAGCCATCGAAGTTGCGCTTCAACTGACTGGCATTAGCCGCTTCGCGCAGCAGGTCGAGTTCGTCGTAGATGGTTTTTTCGTAGTCCAGTACTACGTCCACCGGGTGCAGCAGGCGCGCGTCGGAAGAGAGCTTTTCGGCGGCGCGGGCGAGAATGAACAGCCACGCCAGGTCCTGCGCGATGATCGGTTTCAGGCCCGGGCGGATGACCTTGACCACCACTTCTTCGCCGGTTTTCAGTTGCGCGGCATGCACCTGCGCCACAGAGGCCGAGGCCAGCGGCTCAACGTCGAAGCGGGAGAACACTTCACTGATCTTTTTGCCGAGTTGCTCTTCGATCAGCCTGACCGACACCTGCGAATCGAACGGCGGCACGCGGTCCTGCAGCTTCATCAGCTCATCGGCGATGTCTTCGGGCAGCAAGTCGCGGCGGGTGGACAGGATTTGCCCGAACTTGATGAAAATCGGTCCCAGGTCCTGTAACGCCAGACGCAATCGAGCACCGCGGCTCAGGTCCAGCGTCTTGCGTGGGAACCAGCGCCACGGTAAGGCGTAGCGCAGCGCCAGCAGAAACCAGGGCAATGGCAGGGCGAACAGCAGGTCATCGAGGCGGTAGCGAATCACAACGCGCTGTATGCGCAACAAACGGCGGGCGGCAAGCAGCTTCATGCGTTATCGCTTGGGTCGAGGGATCGGGAAAGGCGCTCGAAGCGCGCCTCGAGACGGTCCAGATCGAGTTTGATCTGATCCAGTTCATTGAAACGGGCTTCAGCTTCGCGCTGACCGACGAGGGTGCGCGATTCTTCGGCCAGGTACTCGCCAAGGTTCTGATTGAGGCTGGCGAACCCTTGCTGATACCAGCGTGCGCGACTGCGCAGATGACCGCCGAGCAGTTGCGTGGCGACAGGTCCCAGCCAGCGCGAGAGTTCGTACTCCCAGTCCAGCTCAAGGTCCTGAAGGATCGCCGCCAGTTCCAGCAGCACGCCGCTGTCGCCGTCGAGTTCGACTTCAGGAGCATGCAGGACCGAAGTCTTGTCCTTGCTCATCGCCAGTTTCAGCAGGCTGGAGGCCGGTGCGCGCAAGGTGCAGTCGGCGCCGGTTTCCCAGTGGGAAGCCAGCATCAAGCCTTCGTCGCTGGGCAGGATGAACACTTGCAGCGCCGGGCTGCGGCAGTCGACGGCAATCACCTTGCCACTCAAATGCGCCAGCCGCGGCAGCGCTGTGCTGTCGAGACGCAGCACCCGGTTCAGACCGAGTTCAACGCTGGCGAGCAGGCCGGCCAGCAACATCAGGGTTTGATGCCACGGTGCAGGGCGACGATGCCCGCAGTCATGTTGTGGTAAGTCACGCGGTCGAAACCGGCCTCGACCATCATCGACTTCAGGGTTTCCTGATTCGGGTGCATGCGGATCGATTCGGCCAGGTAGCGATAGCTTTCCGAGTCGTTGGTGATCAGCTTGCCCATCAGCGGCATGAAGGCGAACGAGTAGGCGTCGTAGGCTTTGGACATCAGCGCGTTGGTTGGCTTGGAGAACTCCAGCACCAGCAAACGGCCGCCCGGTTTCAGCACGCGCAGCATCGAGCGCAGGGCGTCTTCTTTATGCGTAACGTTGCGCAGGCCGAAAGCGATGGTCACGCAGTCGAAATGGTTGTCCGGGAACGGCAGCTTTTCAGCGTCGGCCTGAACGAATTCGACGTTGCCGGCCACACCCAGATCCAGCAGGCGGTCACGACCGACCTTGAGCATGGATTCGTTGATGTCGGCCAACACGACCTGGCCGGTCGGGCCAACGAGGTGCGAGAACTTCTTGGTCAGGTCGCCCGTGCCGCCGGCGATGTCCAGCACGCGGTTACCGGTGCGAACGCCCGACAGCTCGATCGCGAAACGCTTCCACAGACGGTGCATGCCGCCCGACAGAAGGTCGTTCATCAAGTCGTACTTGGCGGCTACCGAGTGGAAAACTTCAGCGACTTTTTCCGCTTTTTGGCTTTCCGGAACGTTTTTGAAACCGAAGTGAGTGGTGGGTTCGGCATCGCTGCCTTTGCGCTGATCAGTCATATCGCTGTCACCAGAAGAGAATGCGGGACATTCTAATCCCGGTGGCCTGCTTTGTCTTGGCAAGGCTGCAGGTAAGATAGGTAACCGCCGGGACGTTTTGCCGCAGTAGCGGTCAAGATGCTTCAGGAAAGTATCCATATAGCAGGAGTCATTTGATGGCCCGTATTAGTGTTGAGCGTGCCCATGGCCTGGGTAAGGAAGCGGCCCGCGAGAAGGCTGATTTGTTGGCGCAGAAGCTGTCCGATCAATATGGCCTGGAGCCGCAATGGTCCGGCGACACCCTGAACCTCAAACGGTCCGGTGTGAAAGGCGCGGTGTATGTGGGCGAGGATTCGATCAAGGTCGATGTCGAACTTGGCCTGTTGATGTCGGCCATGAGCGGCACCATCAAATCGGAAATCGAAAAGGCCCTCGATAAAGCGTTGGCCTGATCCCGAAAAGATCGCAGCCATAAGGCATCACCGATTTGTGTCAGTTGTTAGGGTGCCGTTTCTAATTATTCTCACTACTTTGTGCCTGAGCCCGACTCTTTCGCGGGCAGTTCCTCAAACCTTCTGCGCGTGAGGTGCACCATGGCCAAAGTTATTTTGAAGAAAAAAATCGACGCTTCGACGACTGCTCTGAGCGACGTTAAATCTTACGCCCGCAAGATCTGGCTGGCAGGCCTGGGGGCCTACACCAGGGTCGGCCAAGAGGGCAACGAGTACTTTCAAGAGTTGATCGTCGCGGGTCAAGCTGTTGAAAAGAAAGGCAAAGAAGCAGTTGCCGAGAAACTTGAAGCGGCTAATGCCGAGATCGATGAAGCCAAGAGTGAAGTCACTACTTTCAAAGGTAAGGTCGAAGTTCAACTCGACAAGGTCGAGAAGGCTTTTGACTCGCGTGTCGCAAGTACCTTGAATCGTATCGGCATTCCGTCTAAACATGACGTTGAGACACTCTCTGCCAAGCTCGATGAGCTGACGGCATTGCTCGAACGCGTCGCGCAAAAATCTTAAGGAGAACGGGATGGCTGGTAAAAAGAATACTGAAAAAGAAGGCAGCTCGTGGATCGGGAAGGTTGAAGACTACTCCCGCAAAATCTGGCTGGCTGGTTTAGGCGTGTACTCGAAGATCGACACTGACGGCAGCAAGCTCTTCGATACATTGGTTAAAGACGGCGAGAAAGCCGAGAAGCTCACCAAGAGCGCTGTCGACAAGAAAGTCGATGCCGCCAAGGACTCCGCTTCGTCGGCCAAGTCGCGCATCAGCGGCGTGAAAGATCGCGCACTGGGCAAGTGGGATGAGCTGGAAGGGGCTTTCGACAAGCGTCTGAACAGCGCCATTTCGCGCCTGGGTGTACCGAGCCGCAATGAAGTCAAAGCGCTGCACAGCAAGGTCGATACCCTGACCAAGCAAATCGAAAGACTCACCGGTGCCAAGGTGGCGCCAGTTGCGGCGAAAACCGCGGCGGCCAAACCTGCGGCGAAGTCTGCTGCCAAACCACTGGCTAAAGCTGCCGCTAAACCGGCTGCCAAGCCAGCGGCCAAAACTGCCGGAGCTAAGCCAGCCGCTAAACCGGCTGCCAAAACTGCAGCGGCCAAACCCGCTACCAAGCCAGCGGCCAAACCTGCCGCAGCGAAGAAGCCAGCGGTGAAAAAGCCGGCAGCTCCGAAAGCGGCTGCACCAAAACCAGCAGTGGCTGCCGCCAAACCGGCAACCCCGGTCAGCACATCGAACTCCGCTGCTGCACCGACCCCTGCTGCAACCCCGACTGTCGCGCCAGCTCCTTCGACGCCAACCAGTCAGTCCTGATTTTCAGGGCTCAAGAAAACGCCCGACCTGCAAAGGTCGGGCGTTTTTTTATGCACGGATTTATGAACACCGCAGATCCACTGTGGGAGCGAGCCTGCTCGCGAAAGCGGTGGGTCAGTCGACATCATTTTTGAATGATAAACCGCTTTCGCGAGCAGGCTCGCTCCCACAGGGGTTAGTCGTGTTCTTCGAGGTATTGGAGCGCCAACTGCTCCGTCGCCACCTTGATCGGCGGCAGCAAATGCGGCGCCACCAGCATCATGATCTGGTAAACCACCAACCTCACCTCGCCCTCGCGATCAAGAATCCGCTGATAGTCCAGCGAGAACAGCAGCGTCATGGTGATCTGTTCCACCAGTTGCCCCAACGCTTGGGTATCGCTGACCAATTGCCCCTGAGCCTTCAATCGTGCGAGCAACGAAGCCAGCGTGCGCTTCAACGCGTTGAGCAGGTTGCGAATGCCCTTGGCCAGTTTCGGCAAGCGCCCGGCGAGGTTCGACAGGTCCTGGAACAGAAACCGGTAGTGGGCCAGGCGTTCGACGATCAGGTGCAGGAACAGCCAGTAATCTTCCGGTGCAAGTTCCACATCGGCCGGTGGATCGAGCAGGGGCGCCAGTTCGGCCTGGAAGCGCTCGAACAGTCCGAGAATCAACGGTTCCTTGCCGTGGAAGTGGTAGTAGAGGTTGCCCGGGCTGATGCCCATTTCGTTGGCAACTTCCATGGTGGAGACGTTCGGCTCGCCCTTTTGATTGAACAACTGCAAAGCACATTCGAGAATCCGGTCGCGGGTTTTCATCCAGTCTTCTTAATGGTCAAGTCATGCCACGGCCGGCGCCGGCCGTGGTTCGTTGTCAGTCAGCGCACGTGCACATAAGTGCCGGGTGCCGCTTCCATCGGTGGATAGTTCTGGTTGCCAAGCGCCATGTGGGTTTCCTTTAGCGCGCCTGAACGTTCTTGAATCCAGCCCAGCCACTGAGTCCACCAACTGCCGTTGACTTGCTTGGCGTCGTAATACCAGGCCCGCGGGTCGCTGCTCAGCTTCGTGCTCTCGACGAAGTTGGCTTTCGGGTTGGAGGGCGGGTTGAGAATGCTCTGCACATGCCCGCTGTTGGACAACACGAAGCGTCGCTCGCCACCCAGCAGCAGGGTCGAGCGATACACCGCATCCCACGGAGTGATGTGGTCGTTGATGCCCGCGACGCTGAAGCTGTCGACGTTGACTTTCTGCAAGTCGATTGGCGTGCCGCACACTTCCAGACCACCCGGATGACTCAGCGGGTTGTGTTTGAAGAAGTCCAGCAAGTCGCCATGCAAGGCTGCCGGCAAACGTGTGTTGTCGTTGTTCCAGTAGAGGATGTCGAACGCCGGAGGCTCTTTGCCCAACAGGTAGTTGTTAACGAAATAGCTCCAGATCAAATCGTTGGGGCGCATCCAGGTGAAGACCCTGGCCATGTCGCGGCCGTCCAGCACGCCTTTCTGATAGGAGCGACGCTTGGCCGCCTCAAGCGTCTGTTCGTCGGCGAAGAGGGTCGCCGGCGAGTCCATCTGACTGTCGAGCAGGCTCACGAGATAGGTCGCGCTGGACACCCGCCGAAGTTGTCGCTTGGCCTGCAAATGGCCTTGCAGCGCGGCAATGGTCAGCCCGCCCGCGCAGGCGCCCATCAGGTTGACCTCACGAGCACCGGTGATCGCCCGGCACACATTCATCGCTTCTTCTACGGCTTCGACGTACGTCGACAGCCCCCATTCGCGATGACGTACATCCGGATTGCGCCAGCTGATCATGAAGGTCTGCAAACCGTTCTTCAGGGCGAACTGGACGAAGCTGTTGTGCGGGCTCAGGTCGAAAATGTAGTACTTGTTGATCTGTGGCGGCACCACCAGCAGCGGTTTGGAATATTGTTTTTCGCTCATTGGCTTGTACTGGATCAACTCCAGCAGCTCATTGCGAAACACCACGGAGCCCGTAGTGGTGGCGACCGTTTTGCCGACCTCGAAAGCTTGCTTGGTGACTTGTCTGGGCAGACCGTCGTTGTGCAGGAAGTCGTCGACCAGGTGGCTTATGCCTCGCACCAGGCTGTTGCCGCCGGAATTGAAGATCTCCTTGATCGCCAGCGGATTAAGCAGGCTGTTGGACGGTGCCATGGCGTCGTTGAGCAAGGCGAACGCGAAGTGCGCGCGGGCGCGATCGTCCGGGGTCATGTTGCTGTCGTCGATCCAGTGTTTGACCTGCTTCTGCCAGCTCAGGTAGGCCTGCAAGCTGCGGCGATAAAAAGGGTTGAGGCTCCACGCCGGATCGGCAAAGCGATTGTCCTGCGGATTGGTCGGGTGCAGGGTTTCGCCCAGCAGTACGCGGCCCAGTTGACCGCCCAGTTTCAAGGCGTGTCGGGCGGTGTGCACCGGGTTGCGCAAACCATGGGCGGCAACACTGCGCAGGGTCGACAACAAATCCCGACCGCGCACGCCTGTAATCGCACTCTGTGCATTGATGAACGCGGCGGGAGTGGGTGAAAAGTCCCTCGCTGGTTTTTCGCGCATGAATCAACACTCCTTCGTCTTCAGGCCAAATACAGATACACCGAACCAGAACACCATAGACGCTGTTGCGGATTGTTGCGCGGCGCTGCCTCTTCCCGACCCCTTTTTGTTAACAAAAGCCAGGGCCGATTAGCCGCCAAATGGCGCCGGATGCGGATGCATCACGGCACGCTGCCGTTCTTCCTGGAGAAACTTCATGATGATCGGTGCCACTGCTTCGGCCCGGGTAATCAAAAACAGATGCCCGTCATCGATGATGTGCAACTGGGCGTTGGGAATCCGCCAGGCGAGCAAACGCATGTTGATCAGCGGGATCAGCGGATCGTCGTCACCGGCCAGTACCAAGGTTGGCTGGTGGATCTTGTGCAGCCAGTGAATGCTGGTCCAGCCGAGGCCGGCGAACAGCTGCCAGTAGTAACCGAGTTTGCCTGCCGAGCGGACCTTGGCGGCATGGCTGGCGGCGAGGGTCGGATCGCGACGGAACGCACCGCCATAGATCATCGGCGCGATGCGAATCACGTGAGACGGCTGGATATAGCGTCGTGGGCTGGCCATCATCCACAGGACTTTCGGCTTGCCCGGCACCATCACCGTGCCAGCCGCCGTGGCCGCCAGAACGAGTTTCTTGCAGCGCTCGGGATAGTCGTAAGCGAACTGCTGGGCCAGGGCGCCACCCCACGACACGCCAATCACATTGACTTTCCCGTAGTCGAGATAGTCGAGCATCCGCGCCGTGAGTTTCGCCAGGCCCGGAAAGCGATACGGTCGTCTTGGCGTCGACGAACCGCCGACACCAGGGACGTCGAAGGCGATGACTTCCAGGTCCGGGTCCAGCGCCGCGACAAACGGAAACACCAGCTCCAGGTTGGCGCCGATGCCGTTGAAAATCAGCAAGGGCGTCAAGTGAGGCTTGCCGGGGCGTACTGCCGTGCGGAGGGTCTGGCCATCCAGGTCGACGGTACGAAATATGAACGGTTGCGGCATGCTTCACGCCCTGTGGGTCACTGTCTTTAATTCATCCCAATCCCTTGTGGGAGCGAGCTTGCTCGCGATAGCGGTGTGTCAGCCAGCACATTTGCCAAAGCTGCCGCCGCCATCGCGAGCAAGCTCGCTCCCACACAGGGGCGCGAGGTGTGTCAGTTATCGCTCATGCACATAAGTGCCTGGTGCAGCTTCACCTGCTGGATAAGCTTTGTTGCCCAAACTGCCCGGAGACTTCTTCAGCTTACCCGAACGTTCGGCTTGCCATGCCTGCCAGTGCAGCCACCAGGAGTCGGTGTGCTTGGTAGAGTTTTCTTGCCACTCCTCCGCCTTGACCGGCATCTCGGTGCTGGTCATGTAGCGCGATTTCGGATTGCCCGGCGGGTTCAGAATGCTCTGGATATGCCCGCTGCTGGACAGCACGAATTCAACCTTGCCACCGAACAGTTGCGCTGACTTGTAGCAGGACTTCCATGGGGTGATATGGTCGTTGGTGCCGGCCAGGGAGTAGATGTCGGCAGTGACCTGCTTCAGATCGATCGGTGTGCCGCACACTTCCAGTGCATCAGGTCGGATCAGTGGGTTGGTTTTGAACATCTCGATCAGGTCGCCGTGGAACGCGGCGGGCAACCGTGTGGTGTCGTTGTTCCAGAACAGGATGTCGAACACCGGCGGCTCGTTGCCCAGCAGGTAGTTGTTGACCCAGTAGTTCCAGATCAGGTCGTTGGGGCGCATCCAGGCGAAGACTTTCGCCATGTCGCGGCCTTCCAGTACGCCGGCCTGGTAGGAGTGGCGTTTGGCGGATTCGAGGGTCTGCTCGTCGACGAACAGTGCCACGTCGCTCTCCAGGGTGGTGTCCAGCACGCTGACCAGTAACGTCAGGGCGTTGACCTTTTTCTCACCGATCGCAGCGTAGTGGCCCAGCAGGGCGGTGCAGGTGATGCCGCCGGAGCAGGCACCGAGCATGTTGATGTCTTTGCTGCCGGTGATCGCGGTGACCACGTCGACCGCTTCCTTGAGCGCTTCGATGTAGCTCGACAGACCCCACTCGCGCTGCTCCTTGGTCGGGTTGCGCCAGCTGACGATGAACGTCTGCATGTTGTTGCGCAGGCAGAAGCGCGCCAGGCTCTTGTCCGGGCTCAGGTCGAAAACATAGAACTTGTTGATCTGCGGTGGCACCACCAACAGTGGGCGCTCGTGCACCTGCTCGGTGGTCGGCCGGTACTGGATCAGCTCCAGCACGTCGTTGCGAAACACCACCGCGCCTTCGCTGACGCCCAGGCTCTTGCCAACCTCGAACGCGCCCATGTTGACCTGGCTCGGCATGCCGCCGTTGTGCACCAGATCCTTGGCCAGATGGGAGAGGCCGTCGAGCAGGCTTTTGCCGCCGGTTTCAAAGAAGCGTTTGACCGCCGCCGGGTTGGCCGCACTGTTGGTGGGGGCCATGGCTTCGGTCATGAGGTTGATCACGAAATGCCCGCGTGCGACATCCTTGGGCGAGAGGTTGCTGTCGCCGATCCAGTCGTGGAGTTCCTTGCGCCACGCCAGGTAAGTTTGCAAATAACGTTTGTAGAGCGGGTTTTGGCTCCAGGCCGGATCGGCGAAGCGACGGTCATCGCTTGTCGGTAGGAGCTCGGATTTACCGAACAACACGTTCTTCAGTTCAAGACCAAAATGGGCGACATGCCTGGCGCTGTGAATCGGTTGTCTGATGGCCTGCCTAAGCACCATTCGAGCAGAAGCCAGTAGATCCTTTCCACGCAGCCCAACGACAGGATTCAGCCCCAAGGTGTTTTCCGAGGCCTGATACTTCAAGTCATCGTTATTCTTGTTACTCATCTACGACGCTCCATTGTCCTGAGACGAGTACCTGGGTCCAGCTGTGCAGTCCACAGCCAGTGCCAGGTACTACTGCTCGGGTGACCGTTAATTCTGCATCGCTGCTTTTTAGTTCAGAGAGCACTGCAGGTACCTTGCCAGCTCCATTGGTTACCCGAGTTTAATTTTTTTCGCAAGCAGGCCAATCGTCGGCCCAGAAGCGGAGCATTCAAACAGATGGAATTAGAAAATGCCTTCTAATGAGCGAAAGGCCTGAGTTAGAGCATCAGCTTGACGATGGATTCGTTCGGATCACGGGTCTTTCCGGCGGCTTTGAGTTCGGCAAGATAATCGTTCCACAGATCCTCTTGGCGTACGCCCAGTTGATACAGATATTCCCAAGTGAACAGGCCGCTGTCGTGGCCGTCGTCGAAGGTCAATTTCAGTGCGTACTGACCGGCCGGTTCGACCTTGGTCAGGCCTACGCCGATCTTGCCAAATTGCAGGATAGGTTTGCCGTGGCCCTGGACCTCGGCGGAAGGAGAGTGCACGCGCAGGAACTCGGCGGGCAGGTGATGTTCCTCGCCGGACGCGTATTTCAGCGACAGGGTTTTCGAGGCTTTGTGCAGTTTGATGTCGGTGGGGAGTTGGGTCGTCATTTTGGTTCAGGGCCGCAAGCGGCCCTGCCATGTAGAGAATGAGACCTACAGGATATAACGGGACAGGTCTTCGTTCTGCGCCAATTCGCCCAAGTGGCTGTTGACGTAATCGGCGTCGATCACGATCGCTTTGTCGTCGTGGGCGCTGGCCAGATCACCGGCGCTGAACGACACCTCTTCAAGCAGACGCTCAAGCAGCGTGTGCAGGCGACGGGCACCGATATTCTCGGTCTTCTCGTTGACCTGCCAGGCGATCTCGGCAATACGCTTGATGCCGTCCGGCTGGAACTCGATCACCAGGCCTTCGGTTTTCAGCAGGGCGCAATATTGCTCGGTGAGCGACGCGTGCGGCTCGCTGAGAATGCGTTCGAAATCTTCAGGCGTCAGGGCTTTGAGTTCGACACGAATCGGCAGGCGACCTTGCAGCTCGGGCACCAGATCGCTCGGCTTGCTCAGGTGGAACGCACCGGACGCGATGAACAGGATGTGGTCGGTCTTGACCATGCCCAGTTTGGTGTTGACGGTGCAGCCTTCGATCAGCGGCAGCAGGTCGCGCTGTACGCCTTCGCGGGACACGTCGACGCCACCGGTGTTGCCGCGCTTGGCGACCTTGTCGATTTCGTCGATGAACACGATGCCATGCTGCTCGACCGCTTCCAGCGCCTTGGCCTTCAATTCTTCTTCGTTGACCAGACGACCGGCTTCTTCGTCACGCACCAGCTTCAGTGCTTCCTTGACCTTGATCTTGCGGCTTTTCTTTTTACCCTTGCCCATGTTGGCGAACAGGCTCTGCAACTGGTTGGTCATCTCTTCCATGCCCGGTGGCGCGGAGATATCGACACCGGTCATTTCGGCGACTTCGATTTCGATCTCTTTGTCATCCAGCTGACCTTCGCGCAGGCGCTTGCGGAACAGCTGACGGGTGTTGGAGTCGGCCGACGGTGCGGCGTCGTCGTTGCTGAAGCCCATGCGTGCCGGTGGCAGCAGGGCGTCGAGGATGCGCTCTTCGGCGGCGTCTTCGGCGCGGTGGCGAACCTTGGTCATTTCCTGTTCGCGCAGCAGCTTGATCGCCGCGTCGGCCAGGTCACGAATGATCGACTCGACGTCGCGGCCGACATAGCCGACTTCGGTGAACTTGGTCGCTTCGACCTTGATGAACGGCGCGTTGGCCAGTTTGGCCAGACGACGAGCAATCTCGGTTTTACCGACACCGGTCGGGCCGATCATCAGGATGTTCTTGGGGGTCACTTCAACGCGCAGCTCTTCAGGTAGCTGCATCCGGCGCCAGCGGTTACGCAGCGCGATGGCGACGGCGCGCTTGGCATCGTCCTGGCCGATGATATGGCGATTGAGTTCGTGGACGATTTCACGGGGAGTCATGGACATAGTAATTGGCGGTCCTCAGGTAAAAGTGAGCCGTGGCGTGGTGGCCAAAACAGGCTTACTCAGCGAGGTCCTGCTCCTCAATGGTGAAGGTGTGGTTGGTGAATACACAGATGTCGCCGGCGATACCGAGGGCGGTTTCGACGATTTCCCGGGCCGACAGATCGGTTTTCTTCAGCAGCGCGCTGGCGGCGGCCTGGGCGTAACCGCCACCGGAACCCATGGCGATCAGACCTTCTTCAGGTTCGACCACGTCGCCGTTGCCGGTGATGATCAGAGAGGCGTCTTTGTTCGCGACCGCGAGCATGGCTTCGAGGCGGCTGAGGGAGCGGTCAGTGCGCCATTCTTTGGCGAGTTCGACAGCGGCGCGAACCAGGTGGCCCTGATGTTTCTCAAGCTGGCCTTCGAAACGCTCGAAGAGGGTGAAGGCGTCAGCGGTGGCCCCGGCAAAACCGGCGATCACCTGGCCGTGGTACAGGCGGCGAACTTTCTTCGCGTTGCCTTTCATCACGGTATTGCCGAGAGAAACCTGGCCGTCGCCGCCCATGACGACTTTGCCGTGGCGGCGAACTGAAACGATGGTGGTCAAGGGAGAGTCTCCACGCAGCGGGGCGAAAATGCCTTATGCCAACTCATATGGGGGTGGTGGAGCGTATTTCAACTGCGGAGAGGGAGAGGGGACGAGCGGTGCGAGGCGCGTAGGAGCTGCCGAAGGCTGCGATCTTTTGATCTTGCTCTTGATGATGGGTAAGACGGAATACCCTGCAAACCTTGAAAAGATCGCAGCCTGCGGCAGCTCCTACAGGATTCGTGTCTCCTGCGGGAGCTGCGGTGGCAGAGGGTTAGCGGCTTTGGCGTTGTTGTAACAACAGGTTGCTGAACCCGCTGCCGGCCAATTGTTTCTGGGCCGTGGTCAACTGTTCGCGGTTGCTGAACGGTCCGACCAATACCCGATACCAGGTTTCATCCTTCACGGTACCGGATTCAACCGCCACAGCCTGTCCCAGCAAAATGATCTGCGCCCGAACCTTGTCCGCATCAGCCTCCTTGCGGAACGAGCCGGCCTGCAGGAAGAACGTGGTCACTGGCGCCGCTTTGGACACCGGTGGCGCTGGCGGCGGGGTAATCCCGGCCAGTGCGGCCTGAGCCCGCGCAGTATCGATCTTCGCCGCTTGCTCTGGCGTGACCGGCGTCGTCGGAATGGCTGGCACTTGCGGCGTCGGCAGGGTTTTCTCCGGCACGGCATCCGGCGGCACGATGACTTCCGATTCCGGCAGCAACGTGTAGAAGTCGTACTTCGGCTTCACCGGTTGCGTCGGGCTCGGCGGGGTCTTGTTGGCCTCGGCGATCTTGGCTTTTTGCTGCTCGATCTTCTCGCGCTTGACGCTCTCGCTGCCCTTGCCCGGTTCCAGTTTCATCAGGAACACAATAAACGCGCCGACCGTCAGGCCGATGGCCATCCACAGCCAGCCCGGGATCGGTTGCTTTGCAGGAGCTTGGTAACGGCTGGCGCCACGCTTGGGTGCAGGTTTTTTCTTGGCAGCCAACTTACATACGCTCCAGAGTTTCCAGACCCAACAGTTCCAGGCCTTGCTTGAGAGTGCGGCCGGTCAGCGCAGCGAGGCGCAGACGGCTTTGCATTTGCGCCGGAGTGTCGGCACTGAGGATCGGGCAGTTCTCGTAGAAGCTGGAGAACAGGCCGGCGACATCGTACAGGTACGTGCAGAGGATGTGCGGCGTGCCCTTGTCGCAAACGCTGTTCAGCACTTCGCCGAACTGCGCGAGCTTCGCCGCCAGTTCGTGTTCGTGCGGCGCTTCGAGGGCGATCTGGCCTTCGACTTCGCTGAAGTCTTTGCCGAGTTTGCGGAACACGCCGGCCACGCGGGTATAGGCGTACAGCAAGTAAGGCGCGGTGTTGCCTTCGAAGTTCAGCATAAGGTCGAAGTTGAAGCTGTAGTCGCTGGTGCGGTGCTTGGACAGGTCGGCGTATTTCACCGCGCCAATGCCCACGACCTTGGCGATGTTGCGCAACTCGTCATCGGCCAGCTCCGGGTTCTTGTCCTTCACCAGGGTGTAGGCACGTTCCTGGGCTTCGGTCAGCAGGTCGATCAGCTTCACGGTGCCGCCATCACGGGTTTTGAATGGGCGGCCATCTTTACCGTTCATGGTGCCGAAGCCCATGTGTTCCATTTCCATCGGGTGCGTCACGAAGCCGGCCAGGCGCGCGACCTGGAATACTTGCTGGAAGTGCAAGGCCTGACGCTGGTCGACGAAGTACAGCGCGCGATCAGCCTTCAACTTGCCGCTACGGTAACGCACGGCCGCCAGGTCGGTGGTGGCGTAGAGGTAACCGCCGTCAGCCTTGACGATGATCACCGGCAGCGGGTCGCCGTCGGCGTTCTTGAACTCGTCGAGGAACACGCACTGGGCGCCGTTGCTCTCGACCAGCAGGCCAGCGGCCTTGAGGTCGTTGACTACGTTGATCAGGTCGTCGTTGTAGGCGCTTTCGCCCATCACGTCGTCCATGGTCAGTTTGACGTTGAGCAGCTCGTAGATTTTCTGGCAGTGGGACAGCGAGATGTCCTTGAACTTGGTCCACAGCGCCAGGCAGTCCGGGTCGCCGGCTTGCAGCTTGACCACCAGGCCACGGGCGCGATCTGCGAACTCTTCGGATTCGTCGAAGCGTTGCTTGGCGGCGCGGTAGAAGTTTTCCAGGTCCGACAGCTCGTCGCTGGTGATCGGGTTTTCTTGCAGATACGCCATCAGCATGCCGAACTGGGTGCCCCAGTCGCCGACGTGGTTCTGCCGGATCACTTCGTCGCCGAGGAACTCCAGCACCCGGGCCACGCCGTCGCCGATGATGGTCGAGCGCAAGTGGCCGACGTGCATCTCTTTGGCCAGGTTAGGTGCCGACAGATCAACCACGGTGCGTTGCACCGGGCCGGCCTTGCGCACGCCGACGTGGGCGTCGGCCAGGGCGGCGTCCAGGCGAGTGGCCAGGGCTTGGGTGTTCTGGAAGAAGTTCAGGAAGCCGGGGCCGGCGATTTCGGTCTTGGTGACGTTTTCGTCAGCCGGCAGCGCGGCGATGATTTTCTCTGCCAGGTCACGTGGCTTCATGCCGGCCGGCTTGGCCAGCATCATCGCAATGTTGCTGGCGAAGTCCCCGTGAGTCTTGTCACGGGAGTTTTCCACCTGGATCGCCGGCGACAGGCCTTCAGGCAACACACCTTCGTTGACGAGTTGGGTGATGGCTTGTTGGATCAGCTGGCGAATGGTGTCTTTCATGGTGTTCTCTTTCGACCGCAAGCGCGGCGGCGCTTGGATGCGCTAGTGGAAAAACTGGGCATTATCCGTTGCGAAGACGGGCTTGCCAACTATAGCGGGCAGGTTATGGATATGTGGTGACAAATCGGGCCCCATCGCGAGCAAGCTCGCTCCCACAGGGGATATGCGTCGATCACAAAACCAATGAACACCACAGACCCAATGTGGGAGCGAGCTTGCTCGCGATGGCGAACTCTAAATCAATACAAATCGACCGGATCCACATCCAAAGACCAGCGCACCGCCCGCCCACTCGGCATCTGCTCCAACACCAGCAGCCAGCTGCTTAAGAGTCGATGCAGCGGCGCCCGGGCCGTCGCTTGCAGCAACAACTGCGCACGATAACGCCCGGCCCGGCGTTCCATCGGCGCCGGCACCGGTCCTAGCAGTTCAATCCCGGTCAGGTTCTGTTCGGCCAGCAAGCGCTCGGCCTCGCTGCACGCCTCATCAAGAAAACCTTCAGCTTGCCCCGGTTTGTGCGCTTCGGCCCGCAGCAGCGCCAAGTGCGCAAACGGCGGTAGACCCGCCGAGCGACGTTCGCTCAAAGCCTGTTCGGCAAAGGCGAAATAGCCCTGTTCAGTCAATTGCACCAGCAGCGGATGGTCGGCCAGGTGCGTCTGGATGATCACTTTGCCCGGCTCTTCCGCCCGGCCCGCGCGCCCGGCAACCTGAACGATCAACTGCGCCATGCGCTCGCTGGCGCGGAAGTCGCCGGAGAACAGCCCGCCGTCGGCATCGAGAATCGACACCAGGGTCACCCGTGGAAAGTGGTGCCCTTTGGCAAGCATTTGCGTGCCGACCAGAATGCATGGCTGGCCCTTCTGAATGGTCGCGAACAGCTGATTCATGGCGTCTTTACGCGAAGTGCTATCGCGGTCGACCCGCAGCACCGGGACGTCCGGAAACAAAATCCCCAATCGTTCTTCGGCGCGCTCGGTGCCGGCGCCGACTGGCCGCAAATCGACCTTGCCGCACTTCGGGCAATGCCGAGGGACGCGCTCGACGTAGCCGCAATGATGGCAGCGCAGTTCGCCGGAGCGCTGGTGCACAGTCATTCGCGCATCGCAGCGCTGGCACTCGGACATCCAGCCGCAGTCGTGACACAGCAAGGTCGGCGCAAAACCGCGGCGATTGAGGAACACCAAAACTTGTTGCCCAGCGGCCAGCGTCTGGCCGATGGCCTGCTGCATCGGCCCGGAAATGCCGCTGTCCAGTGGACGGCTTTTCACGTCCAGGCGCAGGAACCGCGGCTGTTTGGCGCCACCGGCACGCTCGTTCAAGCGTAAGAGTCCGTATCGACCGGTGTAGGCGTTGTGCAGGCTTTCCAGCGAAGGCGTGGCGGAGCCGAGGACAATCGGGATGTTTTCCTGGCGTGCGCGCACCAATGCCAGGTCGCGGGCGTGATAGCGCAGGCCTTCCTGCTGTTTATAGGAACCGTCGTGCTCTTCATCAATGATGATCAGACCGGGGTTCTTCATCGGCGTGAACAGCGCCGAGCGGGTGCCGATAATGATGTCGGCGTCACCGTCCCGGGCGGCGAGCCAGGCTTCGAGGCGCTCGCGGTCGTTGACCGCCGAGTGGATCAGCGCGATGCGTGCATTGAAGCGCTGCTCGAAGCGCGCCAGGGTCTGCGGGCCGAGGTTGATCTCCGGGATCAGCACCAGCGCCTGCTTGCCTGCCTCAAGGGTTTCTCGGATCAGTTGCAAATAGACTTCGGTCTTGCCGCTGCCGGTGACACCTGCCAGCAGGAACGCGTGATAACTGTCGAATCCGGCGCGAATCGCCTCATAGGCTGCACGCTGCTCCGGGTTGAGTGGCAATTCCGGCTGCGCCAACCAGTGTTCGTGGCGGGCGCCGGGGGCGTGCTTGCGGATTTCGACTTGCACCAGATCCTTGGCCAGCAGCAAGTCCAGGCTGTCCTTGCTCAGCATCAGTTTGCTCAACAACTGATGGGCGACGCCGTGGGGATGCTGGGCCAGGGTCGCCAGGGCCTCCCGTTGACGCGGGGCGCGAGCGATGCGCGGGTCATCAAGGCTGGCGCCCGGCGCGGCGGACCAGAAGCGCTCCTGCCGTGCTTCGGCCAGTTCACCCTGACGCAGCAACACCGGCAGGGCCCAGCTCAAGGTGTCGCCAAGGCTGTGCTGGTAATACTGGGAGGTCCACAGGCACAGTTTGAACAGCGCTGGCGGCAGGGGCGGCGTGGCATCGAGCAGGGCCAGGGCCGGCTTGAGCTTTTCTACCGGCACTTCGCTGTGATCGGTCACCTCCACCAGAATCCCGATCATCTCCCGTCGGCCGAACGGCACCCGCAGGCGCATGCCCGGCTGCAACTGGGCACGCAGGATCCCGGCCGGGGCACGGTAATCGAACAGGCGTCGCAGAGGCGAAGGCAGGGCGAGGCGCAAAATGGCGTCGGGCACGCGATGGTTTTCTCGATGATGGGGCGGTGAAGAAGGCCGGGAGCCTAGCAGACGGTCGGTGTAAGGGACAGCTTGCGTGATTGCAAAGGTCTGGTAGAATCCGCGGCCTAATTATGTGCGGTATTCAACAATAGTGTTGAGTGGCGGCACACTAGCCTGAGGAATACACCATGAAAGCCGATATCCATCCAGCGTACGAAACCATCGCAGTAACTTGCAGCTGCGGCAACAAGTTCGAAACTCGTTCGAACCTGTGCAAGCCACTGGGTACTGACGTATGCAACGAGTGCCACCCGTTCTACACCGGTAAGCAGAAGACTCTGGATACTGGCGGCCGTGTACAGCGCTTCGCAGACCGTTTCGGTGCTTTCGGCAAGAAAGCTCCTGCTGCTGCAGAGTAAGGTTGCAAGGCCCCATGGGCTTTACCTTGCTGATGAAAAAGGCGTCCCTCGTGGGCGCCTTTTTTGTGTCTGCGATTTGGCTTCCCGGTGCCCAGGCCTTCTGCCCGGCGCCGAGCGGGCTGACACCCGTTGTGGTGCAACGGGTGGTGGATGGTGACACGCTGCGCCTGAGCGATGGCCGCAGCGTGCGCATGATCGGTTTGAATACGCCGGAGCTGGGCAAGAAAGGTCGCTCCGATGAGCCGTTCGCGGTGACGGCGCGCCAACGTCTGGAGGCTTTGGTGGTCGCCAGCGACGGGCGGGTCGGTTTATTGCCCGGTAAAGAAAGCAAAGACCATTACGGCCGCACCTTGGCCCATGTCTACAGCGCCGATGGCGCCAACCTTGAAGCGCAGATGCTCGCTGAAGGACTCGGTTTCCAGGTAGCGGTCGCGCCGAATGTCGATCTGGTCGAGTGCCAGCAAGCGGCGGAACACAGCGCTCGTCAGGCCGGACTCGGGTTGTGGCGTCAATCCCCTGTACTGAAAGCGGAGGAGATCAACACCTCCGGTTTCGCTGTGCTCAGCGGTCGTGTGAGCAAGGTTCAGCGCAATCGCGGCGGGGTTTGGATCGAGTTGCAGGATTCGGTTGTACTGCGCGTTGCACCCAATTTGCTGGGGCAGTTCGATGTGGCGAATCTCGAGCGGCTGAAGGGCAGGCAGGTCGAGGCCCGTGGCTGGGTGCTGGACCGTTCGCGGCGCGGCGGACTGAAAGAAGGACAGGCACGCTGGCTTCTGCCAATGACCGACCCGGCGATGCTTCAGATGGCGCAGTGATTAAAAACTGTAGACATTTATTATGCTGATTGTGAACAGTCTATCCCTTATGTTCCGCGGCTCTTGGTCCAAAGTCGTAGGGCCGGGCGCTTGACAGGGGTGACTGGTCAGTCTTGTGGGGACTTTGCGACACGCGTATCCTCGGCGGTCCGTCTGTCCAACAGTAAAAGCGGAATGCCCACATGTCTGATTTGAAAACTGCCGCTCTCGAATATCACGCCCATCCTCGTCCAGGGAAGCTGAGTGTCGAGCTCACCAAGGCCACCGCTACGGCCCGCGACTTGTCGCTGGCCTACAGCCCCGGCGTAGCCGAACCAGTACGCGAAATCGCCCGCGATCCTGAACTGGCCTACAAATACACCGGCAAAGGCAACCTGGTTGCAGTCATTTCCGATGGCACCGCAATTCTCGGCCTGGGTAATCTCGGCCCATTGGCTTCCAAGCCAGTAATGGAAGGTAAAGGCGTGCTGTTCAAGCGCTTCGCCGGCATCGACGTTTTCGACATCGAAGTCGACTCCGAAAGCCCGCAAGCCTTCATCGACACCGTCAAGCGCATCTCCATCACCTTTGGTGGCATCAATCTGGAGGACATCAAGGCACCTGAGTGCTTTGAGATCGAACGCGCTCTGATCGAGCAGTGCGACATTCCGGTATTCCACGATGACCAGCACGGCACCGCGATCGTTACGGCGGCCGGCATGATCAACGCCCTGGAAATCGCTGGCAAAACCCTCGCTGACGCCAAGATCGTCTGCCTGGGCGCCGGTGCGGCCGCCATCTCCTGCATGAAATTGCTGGTGAGCATGGGCGCCAACATCGAAAACATCTACATGGTTGACCGTACCGGCGTGATCCACTCCGGCCGTGACGACCTGAACCAGTACAAGGCTGTCTTCGCTCACGCGACCGACAAGCGCACCCTGGCCGATGCCCTGAAAGGCGCTGACGTGTTCGTTGGCCTGTCCGGCCCGAACCTGCTGAGCGCTGAAGGCCTGAAATCCATGGCGGCCAACCCGATCGTGTTCGCGTGCTCCAACCCTGATCCGGAAATTTCCCCGGAACTGGCTCACGCCACCCGTGACGACGTGATCATGGCGACCGGCCGTTCGGACTACCCGAACCAGGTCAACAACGTGCTGGGCTTCCCGTTCATCTTCCGTGGTGCCCTGGACGTTCGCGCTAAGCGCATCAACGAAGAAATGAAAGTGGCTGCCGCCAACGCCCTGCGTGAACTGGCCAAGCTGCCGGTTCCTCAGGAAGTGTGCGACGCCTACGGCGGCATCAAACTGGAATTCGGTCGTGAGTACATCATTCCGAAACCAATGGATGCCCGACTGATCACCGTGATCTCCGATGCCGTGGCCAAGGCTGCGATCGAGACCGGTGTGGCAACCCTGCCGTATCCGAAGAATTACCCGCTGAAAAGCGTGGATGACGTGTTCAACGGCTAAGTAGCCGCTCCATAGAAAACCCGGCTATTGGCCGGGTTTTTTTATGGGGGCAGAAGATCAAAAGATCGCAGCCTTCGGCAGCTCCTACGTTGGATTGCGTTCCCCTGTAGGAGCTGCCGAAGGCTGCGATCTTTTGATCTTGCCCTGCAAATAAAGCCCCGCACTTCTTTCGAAGGGGGGCTTTTTGCAGCTTCAGGCGATCAGAACAAATCGATCGGCGCCGCTTCATCCGCAGGCAGTGGGCTACCCGGTGCAGTGCCGTTGCCCAGCTCGTTAGCCGACGGTGGCGTGTCTTCGGCCTTGAACAGCTCGAAGTAGGCGCCTGGCGTGCCTGGGGTGGCTGCACGGCCGCTGATTGGGTCGACTCGCAGGCTGAGGATGCCTTCCGGCTCTGGCTGCGTATGGGGCGGCAGGCCTTTGAGTGCGGCGCCCATGTAGTTCATCCAGATCGGCAGGGCGACGGTACCGCCGAACTCCTTGCGACCCAGGCTTTCAGGCTGGTCGAAACCGGTCCAGACAGTGGTGACGTAATCGGCGTTGTACCCAGAGAACCAGGCGTCCTTGGACTCGTTGGTGGTACCGGTCTTGCCCGCAATGTCGCTGCGGCCCAAGGCCAGGGCGCGGCGGCCGGTGCCGAGTTTGATGACGTCCTCGAGCATGCTGTTGAGGATGAACGTGGTGCGGCCGTCGACGATGCGCTCGGCCACGGCCGGTGTTTGTGGCGCTGGCTGGGCAGTCAGCGCTTCGCCCGGGGTTGCGTTGACGGTGAAGGCGTTGGCCGCGACAGGGGCGGCGATGCCGTCGGTGGCGACGTTGCCTTTCGGGACGCTCGGCGGGTTGGCGACGAACAGCGTGTCGCCATTGCGGCTTTCGATCTTGTCGATGATGTAGGGGCTGATCTTGTAGCCGCCGTTGGCGAAGGTGCTCCAGCCGGTGGCGATTTCCATAGGTGTCAGCGTCGCGGTGCCCAGGGCCAGGGACAGGTTGCGTGGCAGGTCCTGCTTGTTGAAGCCGAACTTGCTGATGTAGTCGATGGTGCGGTCGACGCCCAGCGCCTGCAGCAAGCGGATCGACACCAAGTTGCGCGACTTGTAGAGCGCCTCACGCATACGGATGGGGCCGAGGAACGTGTTGGTGTCGTTCTTTGGACGCCAGACCTTGTCCAGGTACTCGTCGACGAACACGATCGGTGCGTCGTTCACCAGGCTGGCGGCGGTGTAGCCGTTATCCAGTGCGGCACTGTAGACGAACGGCTTGAAGCTCGAACCCGGCTGGCGCTTGGCCTGCATGGCGCGGTTGTAGTTGCTCTGTTCGAAGGCGAAGCCGCCGACCAGGGAGCGAATGGCACCGTTCTGCGGATCGAGGGAAACCAGCGCGCCCTGAGCCTGCGGGATCTGGCTGAATTTCAGCGAGTTGTCCGGCTGGCGCTGCACTCGAATCAGGTCGCCGACCTGGGCGACGTCCGAAGGCTGCTTCGGATTGGCGCCCATGCTGTTGGTGTTCAGGAATGGGCGCGCCCATTTCATGCTGTCCCAGCCGACGTGTTCGTCACCGGTACGGGTCATCACTTGCAGGCCGGTCTTGTCGACCTGGGTGACGATGGCAGGTTCAAGGCTGCTGATGGTGCGCTGTTTGGTCAGCTCGGTTGCCCAGGCCTCGCGAGTCTTGCCCGGCAGGCGCGACTCCGGGCCGCGATAACCATGACGCTGGTCGTAGGTCATCAACCCTTCGTGGACCGCGGTGTTGGCCATTTCCTGCAGGTTGCTCGGCACCGTGGTGGTGACGCGGAAACCCTCGGTATAGGCGTCGCTGCCATAGCGGCCGACCATTTCGGCGCGGGCCATTTCAGCGATGTACGGCGCATTCACTTCCGGGGTCGGCACGTGATAACTGGCATTCAGCGGCTCGTTGATCGCAGTGGTGTAGTCGGCTTCGGTGATTTTGCCGAGCTTGTACATGCGCCCAAGGATCCAGTCGCGACGTTCCTTGCTGCGGGCCGGGTTGGCCAGCGGGTTAAAACGCGAAGGGGCTTTTGGCAGGCCGGCGATCATCGCCATCTGCGCGAGGCTGACATCACGAATCGATTTGCCGTAATAAACCTG
Source organism: Pseudomonas rossensis (assembly GCF_039888995.1). Taxonomy (NCBI): domain Bacteria; kingdom Pseudomonadati; phylum Pseudomonadota; class Gammaproteobacteria; order Pseudomonadales; family Pseudomonadaceae; genus Pseudomonas; species Pseudomonas rossensis. Next base: position 122,990 of record NZ_JBBWCB010000002.1, read on the forward strand.
CGCCGCCGCCTCGATGCCATAAGCGCGGTTACCCAGATAGATTTTATTGACGTATAACTCAAGAATCTCGTCTTTGGTCAACTGCCGTTCGATCTGCAGGGCCAGGAGAATTTCGGTGGTTTTTCGCGAGAAGCTGCGTTCGCTGGTCAGGAAGAAGTTCTTCGCCACCTGCATGGTGATGGTGCTGCCGCCGGACTGGATGTGTCCGCTTTTTACCAACTGGGTGGCCGCGCGCATCAGGCTGCCAGGGTCCACGCCGTAGTGGTTGGCGAAGTTGTCGTCTTCAGCACTTAGTAACGCATTAATGAAATTGGGGGGAATGTCGGCGAAACGGATCGGTGTACGGCGCATTTCGCCAAATTCTGCGATCAACTTGTTGTCGCTGCTGTAGACCCGCAAAGGAATCTGCAACTGGATGCTTCTCAGCGCCTCCACGGACGGCAAGCCCGGACTAAGGTAGAGAAACGCGCCGCTGAGACCGAGGAGCAGTCCGCAGAAAACGGCGACGATGGACCAACCGAAAAATTTCAGCAGACGAATCAAGGCTTTTGGACATCCAGGGCAAAGAATGAATTAGGCATCAGGGCTCAGATAAACAGGGAACGACCCGCGCTTGAAGTAAAAACCGGAAAAAAACGCTGGGCATTATAAGCATTTTTCCGTCGAGGGCGTCATTTGCGCTGCTGTCAAGACGGGTGGTTTGAACGCAACGGATATTACAGAGTCCGTAAGACACGGATAGTCATAGGGAATTGGTAGTGCTAGGACTCTTCAATAAAAAGGCCAATACGCTTCTGGGGATCGACATCAGCTCCACGTCGGTCAAGCTTCTGGAGCTAAGCCGCCAAGGCGACCGTTATCGGGTCGAGGCCTATGCGGTGGAACCTTTACCCACCAACGCGGTGGTCGAGAAAAATATCGCCGAGCTAGAAGGCGTAGGGCAGGCACTCGCGCGCGTGCTGCTCAAGGCCAGAACCAACCTCAAGAACGTCGCCGTGGCCGTGGCCGGTTCGGCGGTGATCACCAAGACCATCGAGATGGATGCCGGTCTTTCCGACGACGAGATGGAAAACCAGCTGAAGATCGAGGCCGATCAATACATTCCTTATCCATTGGACGAAGTGGCCATCGACTTTGAGGTCCAGGGCGTTTCTGCGCGCAACCCCGGGCGAGTCAATGTGCTGCTGGCGGCCTGTCGCAAGGAAAACGTCGAGGTGCGGGAAGCGGTCCTGGCTCTGGCCGGTCTGACGGCGCGCGTGGTCGACGTCGAGGCCTATGCGCTGGAGCGTTCTTACGGATTGCTGGCGGGTCAACTGGCGGCTTCTCAGGAGCGTCGAACGGCAGCGGTGGTCGATATCGGCGCCACCATGACCACCCTGAGCGTGCTGCACCAGGGGCGGATCATCTACACCCGCGAGCAATTGTTCGGCGGTCGTCAACTGACGGAGGAAATCCAGCGACGTTATGGCCTGACCATTGAGCAGGCGGGGCTGGCGAAGAAGCAGGGTGGTTTGCCGGACGATTACGTCAGTGAGGTGTTGCAGCCGTTTCGCGATGCGCTGGTGCAGCAGGTCTCGCGTTCGTTGCAGTTTTTCTTCGCCTCCGGTCAGTACAACTCGGTTGATCACATTCTGTTGGCCGGCGGTACCGCATCGGTCCCGGGGCTGGACCGGTTGATCGAGCAACGATTGGGTACGCCGACGCAAGTGGCCAACCCATTCTCCAACATGGCCCTGAGCAGCAAGGTCAACGCCGGTGCCCTGGCCAGCGATGCGCCGGCACTGATGATCGCCTGCGGGCTGGCCCTCAGGAGTTTCGACTGATGGCGCGGATCAATCTTTTACCCTGGCGCGAAGAGCAGCGTGAAGCGCGCCGCAAACGCTTTTTGCTGGCGCTGGTCGGTGTGATGGTGGGGGCCGTGGGCGTGGTGCTGATCGCGAACCAGGCCATCAGTGGTGCTATCGATTGGCAAGTGGCTCGTAACGATTACATCGGCAAACAGATTGCCGTGGTCGACGAGCGGATTAAACAGATCAGCGATTTGAAGGCTCGTCGCCAGCAACTGGTCGAGCGCATGCGCATCATTCAGGACCTGCAAGGCAACCGGCCGATCAGCGGGCGTATTTTCGATCAACTGGCGCGGACGCTGCCTGACGGCGTGTATTTCACTGAGGTGAAAATGGCCGGAAAGTCCTTGTCCATCACTGGAGTGGCGGAGTCCAACAATCGTGTGTCAGACCTGATGCGCAATCTGGATGCGTCCGATTGGTTTGATGCGCCCAGCCTCACGGAAGTCAAAGCGACGACCGCCGGTCAACTGGATCAGGCCAACGTCTTTCAGCTGACCGTTCGTCAGACTCGGCCCGCCGCTGCGGAGGGCGGCAAATGAGGCTGTCTGACTGGTTCGAAGGCCTGCGCAAGATCGACATCAATGACCTGGACACCAATAACATGGGTTCCTGGCCGCCAGCCATCAAGGCACTGGCGGGTATCCTGCTCATGATTCTGGTGCTTTCACTGGGCTACAGTTTTTCCATCAGCGACGTTCAGAGCCATCTCGAACTCAAGCGCGAGGAAGAGTCGACCCTCAAGGAGCAATTCGCCAACAAAGCCCATATGGCGGCGAATCTGGAGCTGTATACGCAGCAGATGAAGGAAATGGAGAACTCCTTTGGCGTGCTGTTGCGGCAATTGCCCAGTGACACCGAAGTGCCCGGTCTGCTGGAGGACATCACTCGCACCGGCCTGGGCAGTGGCCTGGAGTTCGAAGAGATCAAACTGCTGCCGGAGAACACGCAGCAGTTCTACATCGAACTGCCGATCCAGATCACCGTCACCGGTGCCTATCATGACCTGGCCACCTTCGTCAGCGGCGTCGCCGGGCTGCCACGGATTGTCACCCTGCATGACTTCGACCTTGCGCCGGCCAACCCGGAAGGTGGTCCGAAGTTGCGCATGAGCATCCTCGCCAAGACCTACCGCTACAACGACAAGGGGCTGCAAAAATGAGCCCGATTCGTTGTTTTTCGATGGTTGTGTTGGTCGCCGGCCTGGCCGGTTGCGGCAGCGACAATGACTTCAGCGACCTGGATGCATACATGAACGAAATGCGTTTGCGTGCGCCCGGCAAGATTGAACCAACGCCGACATTTCGGTCTTACCCAACATTCACCTACAGCGCCGCCAACCTGCGAAGCCCGTTTTCCCGACAGGTCAGAGTCGATCTGGCCGGCCAGAAACACGGTTCACGCAACGTCAAACCTAACCCGAATCGGGTCAAGCAGTACCTCGAAGGTTTCAACATCGAGCAGTTTGAAATGGTCGGAACGATCGCCAATGCGACCGGCTCCTTTGCGCTGTTGCGCGGGGCGGGCGGGGTGCATCGGTTGAAAGTCGGCGATTACCTGGGGCGTAACGATGGGCGGATCGTCGCCATCAGCGGCTCGCAGGTCGATGTGGTCGAAATCGTTCCCGACGGCGAAGGCGCCTGGCTGGAGCGGCCGCGGACCATCCCTTTGAAAGAGAACTCATAGTGGAACTCGAATAATGAACAGGATTTTCTCAACCTTCGGTATTTCGCTATGGATAGCGTTGCTGTCGCCGATGGTACTAGCGGCCAACCTCAAAGCGCTGGATGTCGCCGCGCTGCCGGGGGACCGCGTCGAGTTGAAGTTGTCGTTCGATGGGCCGCCACCGCCGCCTCACGGTTACACCACGGAATCGCCTGCACGGATTGCGTTGGATCTGCCTGGCGTCGTCAGTCAGCTAAAAAGCAAAAATCGTGACCTGGGCGGCGGAAATGCCCGCAGCGCCACGGTGGTGCAAGCCAAGGACCGTACGCGGCTGATCATCAGTCTGACCCAGTTGACTCCGTACAACGCACGGGTCGAAGGCAATACTCTGTTCGTGGTGGTCGGGCAAGGCGCCAACAAAACGGCCTCCAGCCCGGCGTCCAAAACGCCGCGCGCAGCGACTGCAACGCCAGCCCCGGCGAAAGCCTATGCGCCGGTAGGCAAGGCCATTCGGGGTGTGGATTTCCAGCGCGGCACTCAGGGCGAAGGCAATGTGGTCATCGATCTGTCGGATCCTTCCATCGCCCCGGACATTCAGGAGCGCGACGGCAAGATCATCCTCGGTTTCGCCAGGACTCAATTGCCTGAACCGTTGCGTGTACGTCTGGACGTCAAGGATTTCGCCACGCCGGTGCAGTTCGTCAATGCCAGCGCCACGGGCGATCGGGCCACGATCAGCATTGAGCCCAGCGGCGCCTTCGATTATTCGACTTACCAGACCGACAACAAGCTGACCGTCAGCATCCGGCCGATGACCGTCGATGACTTGCAGAAACGCAACACCGAACGCTTCGCCTACACCGGTGAAAAGCTCTCGCTGAATTTCCAGGACATCGATGTGCGTTCGGTGCTGCAACTGATCGCCGATTTCACCAATCTCAATCTGGTGGCCAGCGACACGGTGCAGGGCGGCATCACGCTGCGTTTGCAGAACGTACCGTGGGATCAGGCGCTGGATCTGGTGTTGAAAACCAAAGGTCTGGATAAACGCAAGATCGGTAACGTTTTGCTGGTGGCACCGGCCGATGAAATCGCCGCTCGCGAGCGCCAGGAGCTTGAGTCGCAGAAGCAGATTGCCGACCTGGCGCCTCTGCGTCGGGAACTGTTGCAGGTCAACTACGCCAAAGCGGCCGATATCGCAAAGCTGTTCCAGTCGGTGACCAGTGCCGAGGCAAAAGCCGACGAGCGGGGCTCGATCACGGTGGATGAGCGGACCAACAACATCATTGCCTACCAGGCCCAGGATCGCCTCGACGAACTGCGCCGTATCGTCGCGCAACTGGATATCCCGGTGCGTCAGGTGATGATCGAGGCGCGAATCGTCGAAGCCAACGTCGACTACGACAAAAGCCTCGGCGTGCGCTGGGGCGGTTCGTTGCAGAACAAGGGCAACTGGAACACCTCAGGTGTCAGCAACGGGGCGAATGCTTCATCGACCATCGGTACGCCTGGCAGCACCAGCACCAACGCGCCGTTCGTCGACCTGGGCACCGCCGCCAACACCTCGGGGCTCGGCATCGCGTTCATCACCGACAATGTGCTGCTGGATCTCGAGCTGACGGCCATGGAGAAAACCGGCAACGGCGAAATCGTCTCGCAGCCCAAGGTGGTCACCTCGGACAAGGAAACCGCGAAAATCCTCAAGGGCACGGAAATTCCCTATCAGGAAGCCAGCTCCAGCGGTGCTACCTCGGTGTCGTTCAAGGAGGCCTCGCTGTCTCTGGAGGTGACGCCGCAGATCACCCCGGACAACCGGATCATCATGGAGGTCAAGGTCACCAAGGACGAACCGGACTACCTGAACAAGGTGCAGGATGTGCCGCCGATCAAGAAAAACGAGGTCAATGCCAAGGTCCTGGTCAACGACGGCGAGACCATCGTGATTGGCGGGGTTTTCTCAAATACTCAGAGCAAGGTTGTAGATAAGGTGCCATTTCTCGGTGATGTGCCGTATCTTGGCCGCCTTTTCCGGCGTGACGTGGTTTCGGAGAAAAAATCCGAGCTGCTGGTATTTCTCACTCCGCGTATCATGAACAACCAGGCGATTGCTGTGAGTCATTGATTCTGTGCGAAATTTGATTCTTGTTGGACCGATGGGGGCTGGAAAAAGCACCATCGGCCGGTTGCTGGCCAAAGAGCTGCGCCTGCCGTTCAAAGATTCCGATAAGGAAATTGAATTGCGCACGGGCGCCAATATCCCGTGGATTTTCGATAAGGAAGGCGAACCGGGCTTTCGTGACCGCGAGCAGGCAATGATTGCCGAGCTGTGCGGGTGCGACGGCGTGGTGCTGGCGACCGGTGGCGGCGCGGTGATGCGCGAGGCCAATCGCCGGGCGCTGCACGCCGGGGGGCGGGTGGTCTATCTGCATGCGTCTGTCGAGCAGCAGGTGGGCCGCACTTCCCGCGATCGCAATCGACCCCTGTTGCGTACTGCCGATCCGGCCAAGACCCTTCGAGATCTGCTGGCGATCCGCGATCCGCTTTATCGGGAAATCGCCGATCTGGTGGTGGAAACCGATGAGCGGCCGCCGCGAATGGTGGTGCTCGATATTCTCGAACGCTTGCAGCAGCTGCCTCCCCGTTAAAGCGCAGCGCGAAATGCGCTATCCTCGGCGTCCTGTCATGGCCGCTCAAGGTTGTGGCGGATGGCTACCGAACGGCGTCACACCAGCAGACGCCGTAGACATTCGTTAACTCAAGGCAGGACGCCTGATTCCATCTTCACTGTGGGGACACATGCAGACACTCAAGGTCGATCTAGGCGAGCGCAGCTACCCGATTCATATTGGCGAAGGTTTGTTGGATCAGCCTGAGCTGCTGGCCCCGCATATCCGCGGACGGCAAGTGGCGATCATCTCCAACGAGACCGTTGCGCCGCTCTATCTCGAGCGTCTGGCCCGCAGCCTTGCACAGTTCTCGGTGGTTTCCGTGGTGCTGCCCGACGGCGAAGCGTTCAAGACCTGGGAAACCCTGCAACTGATTTTCGACGGTCTGCTGACCGCGCGGCACGACCGCCGTACCACGGTCATCGCCCTCGGTGGCGGCGTGATTGGTGACATGGCCGGTTTTGCTGCCGCCTGCTATCAGCGTGGTGTCGATTTCATCCAGATCCCGACCACGCTGCTGTCGCAAGTCGACTCTTCAGTGGGCGGCAAGACCGGGATCAACCATCCGCTGGGCAAGAACATGGTCGGCGCTTTCTATCAGCCGAACGTGGTGCTGATTGATACCGCTACCCTCAATACCCTGCCGGCCCGCGAACTGTCCGCGGGGCTTGCTGAAGTCATCAAATATGGGCTGATCTGCGACGAACCGTTTTTGACCTGGCTTGAAGACAACGTCGATCGCTTGCGCGCCCTGGACCAGGTCGCCCTGACTTACGCCATCGAGCGCTCTTGCGCGGCCAAGGCTGCGGTGGTTGGTGCCGACGAACGGGAGACCGGTGTTCGTGCCACGCTCAACCTGGGTCATACCTTCGGCCACGCCATCGAAACCCACATGGGCTATGGTGTCTGGCTACATGGTGAGGCGGTCGCTGCTGGCACCGTAATGGCCTTGGAAATGTCCGCGCGCCTGGGCTGGATCAGCGAGCAAGAGCGCTATCGCGGCATTCGTCTGTTCCAGCGTGCCGGCCTGCCGGTCATCCCGCCTGAAGAGATGACTGAAGCCGATTTTCTCGAACACATGGCAATTGACAAGAAAGTGATCGACGGTCGTTTGCGCCTGGTGCTGCTGCGCCACATGGGCGAAGCGGTGGTGACCGACGATTATCCGAAAGAGGTTTTACAGGCCACGCTGGGAGCGGATTACCGCGCTCTGGCTCAGCTTAAAGGTTAATAAGATCCCGATGACTAGTTTGCACGCCGACGAGGCTTTCCTCGGCCATTACCAGTTGAGTCATGACCCTTTTTCTCCACGGGTGCCTGGCTTCAAATTCTTCCCGGCCCAGCGCAAACCGGTGCTGGGGCAACTGCATCACCTGGCACGCTACAGTCAGTTGCTGCTGGTAGTCACCGGCCCGCAAGGCAGTGGCAAGACGCTGTTGCGTCAGGCCCTGGTGGCCAGCACCAACAAACAGTCGGTGCAGAGCGTGGTGGTTTCCGCCCGTGGCGCCGGTGATGCGGCCGGCGTGCTGCGTCAGGTGGCTCAGGCGCTGAACGTCGCCCACGCCGAGATCGGTGCGATTCTGGCTCAAGTGGTGCAACTTGCGTTGACGGGGCAGGAAGTCTATTTGCTGGTGGATGACGCCGAGCAGCTCGACGAGTCCGCGCTGGAAGCCTTGCTGGCCCTGGCCGCCGGTGCACCGGAAGGTCGCCCGCATGTGTTCCTGTTCGGCGAGTCGTCGTTGATTGCTCAACTGGACGCGCTGAGTCTCGAAGAAGAGCGTTTCCACGTCATCGAGTTGCAGCCTTACACCGAAGAAGAAACGCGCGAATATCTGGACCAGCGGCTCGAGGGCGCCGGCCGGGGTATCGAACTTTTCACCGCAGATCAGATCTCTGATATTCACGAAAGCTCCGACGGTTGGCCTGGCACCATCAACCAGGTTGCCCGCGATGCAATGATCGAAGCCATGATTGCCAGCCGCTCAGCGGTGAAGCGTCCAAGTATGGGGTTCAACATGCCGAAGAAACACGTATTGGCGATTTCCGCCGTGGTCGTGGTCGCGGTAGCCGCCGCCTGGCTGATGCCGGGTCGCAGCAAAGCACCGACCACTGGCGCACCTGCCAACGAACAGGCGCAACTGCCGCTCGGCCAGGGCGCGCCACAACCTGACAGCGGCGGCGCACCTGCCGTCGAATTCGCCGGTAACTCGCAACCGATGCCATTGCCGCTGGTCGGCAACTCGCAGCCGGTCATGCGTGGTCCGTTGGCCGAAGCCGCCGGTGGCATCACCGAAGACGACGACGGCGTGCCGGTCGAAGGTTCGAGCGCTACGCCGCCGACCGTGACCACCACCGCGCCTCCAGCAGGTCTGTCGGCAGGTCCTGCACCGACGCCAGCCACCAAGCCTGTGCCTGCTCCGACTCAGGTCGCGACTGCCAAGCCAGTTCCGGTAGCGCCTGCCGTGAAGCCAGCTCCAGTGCCAGCCAAACCAGCCGCCGCTGCCGCCAAGCCTGCCGAGAAACCAACCACCGTGGCCAAGGCCGCCGGCGGCACCTGGTATGCAGGGCAAGCGCCGGGTAACTACGTGGTGCAGATCCTCGGCACCAGCTCTGAAGCGGCCGCGCAATCCTTCGTCAAGGAGCAGGGCGGCGAGTACCGTTATTTCAAGAAAGTCCTCAACGGCAAACCGCTTTACGTCATCACCTACGGTAGCTTCGCCAACCGCGATGCAGCCCTTAGCGCCATCAAGGCCTTGCCAGCGAAGGTTCAGGCTGGTAAACCTTGGCCTCGCACTGTCGCCAGCGTCCAACAGGAACTGGCAACAACTCGCTGAAGATTCGGCGGCCTTACCCAGGCCGCCTCTCCCGGCACCTCAAAATTTCTGCAAGCGCATGCCGTCTCTACAGACCGCGTGCCTTGTGGTGTCTGCGTCACAGTAGTCTTTGAGTCGTTGCGGTCAAAATTAAAAAAGTTTTGACTAGCACAGCATATCGCTTTAAACCTTTCACAAATGCGACATAGATTTGCGACATTTCGTCGTCAAATTTGTGAGCCTCTGTGTCGGTGTGTACAATGACCTCCCTTTTGCCCCCGCAAAGCTGGCGTACGTTCGGCGCGGATGGTAAGTGGTTGAATTGAAAAGAAATTTGCCTCGACAAGAGGCAGCCTGGTGAGAAAGTGTCTATGAAAGCAGGTCTGTACCAACCAGATGAATTCAAGGATAACTGCGGTTTCGGCCTGATAGCCCATATGCAGGGCGAGCCCAGTCATACCCTTTTGCAAACGGCCATCGAGGCCCTGACCTGCATGACCCACCGCGGTGGGATCAACGCCGACGGCAAGACCGGTGACGGTTGTGGCTTGCTGATTCAAAAGCCGGATATGTTCCTGCGAGCCATTGCCCAGGAAACCTTCGGCGTCGAACTGCCCAAGCAATATGCGGTGGGCATGGTCTTCTTCAACCAGGACCCGGTCAAAGCCGAAGCCGCTCGCGAGAACATGAACCGCGAGATCCTCGCTGCTGGCCTGACCCTCGTGGGCTGGCGCAAAGTGCCGATCGACACCAGCGTCCTTGGCCGCCTGGCCCTTGAGCGCCTGCCGCAGATCGAGCAAGTGTTCATCGCCGGTGATGGCCTGAGCGATCAGGACATGGCCGTCAAGCTGTTCACCTCCCGTCGTCGCTCGTCCGTGGCCAACGCCGCCGACGCCGATCACTACGTCTGCAGCTTTTCGCACAAGACCATCATTTATAAAGGCCTGATGATGCCGGCGGATTTGACCGCCTTCTATCCAGACCTCAGCGATCAGCGCCTGCAAACCTCGATTTGCGTGTTCCACCAGCGCTTCTCCACCAACACCCTGCCGAAATGGCCGCTGGCTCAGCCGTTCCGCTTCCTCGCCCACAACGGCGAGATCAACACCATCACCGGTAACCGCAACTGGGCCGTGGCCCGTCGCACCAAGTTCACCAATGATCTGATGGACCTGGAAGAACTCGGCCCGCTGGTCAACCGTGTCGGTTCCGACTCCTCCAGCATGGACAACATGCTCGAGTTGATGGTCACCGGTGGTATCGACCTGTTCCGTGGCGTGCGGATGATCATTCCGCCTGCGTGGCAGAACGTCGAAACCATGGACCCGGACCTGCGTGCGTTCTACGAATACAACTCGATGCACATGGAACCGTGGGACGGCCCGGCCGGCGTGGTAATGACCGACGGTCGCTACGCGGTGTGCCTGCTCGACCGTAACGGCCTGCGTCCAGCGCGTTGGGTCACCACCAAAAACGGTTTCATCACCCTGGCCTCCGAAATCGGTGTCTGGAACTACCAGCCTGAAGACGTGATCGCCAAGGGCCGCGTTGGCCCGGGTCAGATCTTTGCCGTGGACACCGAAACCGGTCAGATCCTCGACACCGACGCCATCGACAACCGCTTGAAGTCCCGTCATCCGTACAAGCAATGGCTGCGCAAGAATGCCCTGCGCATCCAGGCCACCATGGAAGACAACGACCACGGTTCGGCGTTCTACGATGTCGATCAACTCAAGCAGTACATGAAGATGTACCAGGTCACTTTCGAAGAACGTGATCAGGTGCTGCGTCCGCTCGGCGAGCAAGGCTACGAAGCCGTTGGCTCGATGGGCGACGATACGCCGATGGCCGTGCTGTCCCAGCGCGTGCGCACGCCGTACGACTATTTCCGCCAGCAATTCGCGCAGGTCACCAACCCGCCGATCGACCCGCTGCGTGAAGCCATCGTCATGTCGCTGGAGATCTGCCTCGGTGCCGAGCGCAACATCTTCCAGGAGTCGCCGGAACACGCCTCGCGCGTGATCCTCAGCTCGCCGGTCATTTCCCCGGCCAAGTGGCGCTCGCTGATGAACCTCGATCGTCCGGGCTTCGAGCGCGCGATCATCGACCTCAACTACGACGAAAGCGTCGGCCTCGAAGCGGCGATCCGCAACGTTGCCGATCAGGCTGAAGAAGCGGTGCGCTCCGGTCGTACCCAGGTCGTGCTGAGTGACCGTCACATTGCCCCGGGCAAGTTGCCGATCCACGCTTCCCTGGCCACCGGCGCGGTGCACCACCGCTTGACCGAAAAAGGCCTGCGTTGCGACTCCAACATCCTCGTGGAAACCGCGACGGCTCGCGATCCGCACCACTTCGCCGTGTTGATCGGTTTCGGCGCCTCGGCGGTCTATCCGTTCCTGGCTTACGAAGTGCTGGGCGACCTGATCCGTACCGGTGAAGTCCTGGGCGACCTCTATGAGGTGTTCAAGAATTACCGCAAAGGCATCACCAAAGGTCTGCTGAAGATCCTGTCGAAGATGGGCATCTCGACCATCACGTCGTACCGCGGTGCGCAGTTGTTCGAAGCCATCGGCCTGTCCGAAGAAGTCTGCGATCTGAGTTTCCGTGGTGTGCCGAGCCGCATCAAAGGTGCGCGTTTCGTCGACATCGAAGCCGAGCAGAAAGCCCTGGCGGCCGAAGCCTGGAGCCCGCGCAAGCCAATCCAGCAGGGCGGTTTGCTGAAATTCGTCCACGGTGGCGAGTATCACGCGTACAACCCGGACGTGGTCAACACCCTGCAAGCCGCTGTGCAGCAGGGCGACTACAGCAAGTTCAAGGAATACACGGCGCTGGTGGACAACCGTCCGGTGTCGATGATCCGTGACATGTTCAAGGTCAAAACCCTGGACACGCCGCTGGACATCAGCGAGATCGAACCGCTGGAGTCGTTGCTCAAGCGCTTTGACTCCGCGGGCATCTCCCTCGGCGCCTTGTCGCCGGAAGCTCACGAAGCCCTGGCCGAAGCCATGAACCGCCTCGGTGCGCGTTCCAACTCCGGCGAAGGCGGCGAAGACCCTGCGCGTTACGGCACCATCAAGAGCTCGAAAATCAAACAGGTTGCGACTGGCCGTTTCGGTGTGACCCCGGAATACCTGGTCAACGCTGAAGTGCTGCAGATCAAAGTCGCTCAGGGCGCCAAGCCCGGCGAAGGTGGTCAGCTGCCAGGCGGCAAGGTCAACGGTCTGATCGCCAAACTGCGTTACGCAGTGCCGGGCGTGACCCTGATCTCACCTCCACCGCACCACGACATCTATTCGATCGAAGATTTGTCGCAGTTGATTTTCGACCTGAAACAAGTCAACCCGAAGGCTTTGGTCTCGGTGAAGCTGGTAGCAGAAGCGGGCGTCGGCACTATCGCTGCCGGTGTGGCCAAGGCCTACGCGGACTTGATCACCATCTCCGGCTACGACGGCGGCACGGGTGCATCGCCGCTGACCTCGATCAAATACGCGGGCGCTCCGTGGGAACTCGGCCTGGCCGAAACCCACCAGACCCTGCGCGGCAACGACCTGCGCGGCAAAGTCCGGGTACAAACCGACGGCGGCCTGAAAACCGGCCTCGACGTGATCAAGGCTGCCATCCTCGGCGCTGAAAGCTTCGGCTTCGGCACCGCGCCAATGATCGCGCTGGGCTGCAAATACCTGCGCATCTGCCACCTGAACAACTGCGCCACTGGCGTCGCGACTCAGAACGAGAAGCTGCGCAAGGATCACTACATCGGGACCGTCGACATGGTGGTGAATTTCTTCACCTACGTCGCCGAAGAAACCCGTGAGTGGCTGGCCAAGCTGGGCGTGCGCTCCCTCGAAGAGCTGATCGGTCGTACCGATCTGCTGGACATCCTCGAAGGCCAGACCGCCAAGCAGCAACACCTGGACCTGACGCCATTGCTGGGCAGCGATCACATCCCGGCAGACAAGCCTCAGTTCTGCCAGGTCGACCGCAACCCACCGTTCGACAAAGGCCTGCTGGCCGAGAAAATGGTCGACATGGCCACCTCGGCCATCAACGACATGAGCGGCGCCGATTTCGCCCTGGATATCTGCAACTGCGACCGTTCGATCGGCGCGCGGATCTCCGGTGAAATCGCTCGCAAACACGGCAACCAGGGCATGGCGAACGCGCCGATCACCTTCCGCTTCAACGGGACGGCCGGTCAGAGCTTCGGTGTGTGGAACGCTGGCGGCCTGCACATGTACCTGGAAGGCGACGCCAACGACTACGTCGGCAAAGGCATGACCGGCGGCAAACTGGTCATCGTTCCGCCAAAGGGCAGCGTCTACAAGACTCAGGACAGTGCCATCATCGGCAACACCTGCCTGTACGGCGCCACTGGCGGCAAGCTGTTCGCCGCCGGTACCGCGGGCGAGCGTTTTGCGGTGCGTAACTCCGGTGCTCACACCGTGGTGGAAGGCACGGGCGATCACTGCTGCGAGTACATGACCGGTGGTTTCGTCTGCGTATTGGGCAAGACCGGTTACAACTTCGGCTCAGGCATGACCGGCGGTTTCGCCTACGTGCTCGACCAGGACAACAGCTTCGTTGACCGGGTCAACCACGAACTGGTGGAAATCCAGCGGATCAGCGGTGAGGCGATGGAAGCCTATCGCAGCCACCTGCAACGCGTGCTGAACGAATACGTCGAGGAAACCGACAGCGAGTGGGGTCGTAACCTCGCTGAAAATCTCGATGACTATCTGCGTCGTTTCTGGCTGGTCAAGCCCAAGGCTGCCAACCTGAAATCGTTGCTTTCCAGCACCCGTGCCAACCCGCAGTGATATGCGCCTGAAGAGTTTGATGAGGTTTTAACAATGGCTGAACGTCTGAATAACGACTTCCAGTTCATCGATGTCGGGCGCAAAGATCCGAAGAAGAAACTGTTGCGTCAACGCAAGAAAGAGTTCGTGGAAATCTACGAACCCTTCAAACCCCAGCATTCGGCCGATCAGGCTCACCGCTGCCTGGGTTGCGGTAACCCGTATTGCGAATGGAAGTGCCCGGTGCACAACTTCATTCCGAACTGGCTGAAGCTGGTGGCCGAGGGCAACATCCTCCAGGCTGCCGAGCTGTCGCACCAGACCAACACCCTGCCGGAAGTCTGTGGCCGGGTATGCCCGCAGGATCGTCTGTGCGAGGGTGCCTGCACCCTCAATGACGGCTTCGGCGCGGTGACCATCGGTTCGGTCGAGAAGTACATCACCGACACCGCGTTCGCCATGGGCTGGCGCCCGGACATGTCCAAGGTCATACCGACCGGCAAGCGTGTTGCCGTGATCGGCGCAGGCCCGGCAGGTTTGGGTTGTGCCGACGTGCTGGTACGCGGTGGAGTGACCCCGGTGGTGTTCGACAAGAACCCGGAAATCGGCGGTCTGCTGACCTTCGGCATCCCCGAGTTCAAGCTGGAAAAGACCGTGCTGAGCAATCGTCGCGAAGTCTTCACCGGCATGGGCATCGAGTTCCGTCTGAACACCGAAGTGGGCAAGGACGTGACCGTCGAGCAACTGCTCGAAGAGTACGATGCCGTGTTCATGGGCATGGGCACCTACACCTACATGAAGGGCGGCTTTGCCGGTGAAGATTTGCCGGGCGTGCATGACGCGCTGGACTTCCTGATCGCCAACGTCAATCGCAACCTGGGTTTTGAAAAGTCGCCGGAAGATTTCGTCGACATGAAAGGCAAAAAGGTGGTGGTGCTGGGTGGCGGCGACACGGCGATGGACTGCAACCGTACCTCGATTCGCCAGGGCGCCAAATCGGTGACCTGTGCGTATCGTCGTGACGAAGCGAACATGCCGGGCTCGCGCAAAGAGGTGAAGAACGCCAAGGAAGAAGGCGTGAAATTCCTCTACAACCGCCAGCCAATCGCGATCGTCGGTGAAGACCGCGTCGAAGGCGTGAAGGTGGTCGAGACCCGTCTCGGCGAACCGGACGCCCGTGGCCGTCGCAGCCCCGAGCCGATTCCGGGTTCCGAAGAGATCATCCCGGCTGATGCCGTGGTCATCGCGTTCGGTTTCCGTCCGAGCCCGGCGGCGTGGTTCGAACAGCACAGCATCCAGACCGATAGCCAGGGCCGCGTTGTGGCCCCGGAACAAGGTCAGTACAAGCACCAGACCAGCAACCCGAAAATCTTCGCCGGTGGCGACATGGTTCGCGGTTCTGACCTGGTGGTGACGGCGATCTTCGAAGGCCGCAATGCCGCCGAAGGGATCCTGGGTTACCTGGGCGTCTGATCACCTTCCAATAGATTGGAATGCAATACCTGTGGGAGCTGGCTTGCCTGCGATAGCATCACCTCGGTCTATCTGACACACCGAGGTGCCCGCATCGCAGGCAATCGAGCGTCGACCGGCGCTCCCACATTGGTTTTGTGGTGTTGCGAAGACTGTGTTCCCCCGCGACAAATTGACCCGATAGACAAAAGGCACGGCTCTTGCCGTGCCTTTTGCGTCGCGCTCTGAGAAAATGCCCGCACTTTTTTTCCGGATGCCGACATGACTGCCCTGAAGAACGACCGTTTCCTTCGCGCCCTGCTCAAGCAACCCGTAGACGTCACGCCTGTCTGGATGATGCGTCAGGCCGGTCGCTATCTGCCGGAATACCGCGCCAGCCGTGCCAAGGCCGGCGACTTCATGAGCCTGTGCATGAACCCGGAGTTCGCTTGCGAAGTCACGATGCAGCCGCTCGACCGCTACCCACAACTGGACGCGGCGATCCTGTTCTCCGACATCCTGACCATCCCCGATGCCATGGGCCAGGGCCTGTACTTCGAAACCGGTGAAGGTCCGCGCTTCAAGAAAGTCATCAGCACCCTGGCTGACATCGAAGCGCTGCCGATTCCTGATCCGCACAAAGACCTCGGCTACGTCATGGACGCGGTCAGCACCATCCGCCGCGAACTGAACGGCCGCGTGCCGCTGATCGGCTTCGCCGGCAGCCCATGGACCCTGGCCACCTACATGGTCGAAGGCGGCTCGTCGAAAGACTACCGCAAGACCAAAACCATGCTCTACGACAACCCGCAAGCCTTGCACCTGCTGCTGGACAAGCTCGCGCAGACGGTCACCAGCTACCTCAACGGCCAGATCATGGCCGGGGCGCAAGCGGTGCAGATCTTCGATAGTTGGGGCGGCAGCCTTTCGGCGGCGGCATATCAGGAATTCTCCCTGGCCTACATGCGCAAAATCGTCAGCGGCCTGATCCGTGAACACGAAGGCCGCAAGGTGCCGGTCATTCTGTTCACCAAGAATGGCGGCCTGTGGCTCGAAAGCATCGCCGACGCTGGCGCCGATGCATTGGGCCTGGACTGGACCTGCGACATCGGCAACGCCCGTGATCGCGTCGGCGACAAAGTCGCGCTGCAAGGCAACATGGACCCGACTGTGCTGTACGCGAAACCAGAAGCCATTCGCACCGAAGTCGGCCGCATCCTCGCCAGCTATGGCAAAGGCAGCGGCCACGTGTTCAACCTCGGCCATGGCATCACGCCTGAAGTCGACCCGGAACACGCCGGCGCCTTCTTGCGCGCGGTGCATGAACTGTCGGCGCAGTATCACGAGTGATCGTTGCCCGATAAAAAACGCCCGGCTTTTCTGTGGGAGCGAGCTTGCTCGCGATAGCGGTGTATCAGTCAACAGAGATGTTGAATGTGAAGCCCTCATCGCGAGCAAGCTCGCTCCCACAGTTGTTTGTGGTGACCGAACCTAAGCTTTCACATTCTCCAATGGCGGTAACTTCGCCAGTTTCAACGCCACCAGCAACGCAATCACCAGCAACCCGCCAATGAACAGCCCGATCCCGTTCCACCCGCCCATGTGCCAGAACACGCCCCCGGCAGTACCCGCAATGCTCGACCCGGCGTAATAGCTGAACAGGTACAGCGACGACGCTTGCCCCTTGGCCTTGATCGCCCGACGCCCAATCCAGCTACTCGCCACCGAATGAGCGCCGAAGAAACCGAAGGTGAAGATCAGCATCCCGATGATCACCACCGGCAGTGGCGTCAACATGGTCAGTGCAAGGCCTGCGAGCATCAGGACGATCGTCGCCCAAAGCACTTTGCGCCGGCCTAGTTTGTCGGCCAACGAGCCGATTTTCGCTGAGCTGTAGATACCCGACAGATACACCACCGAGAGCAGCCCGACGAAGGCCTGATCCATGTGGTACGGCTCGGCCAGCAGGCGATAACCGATGTAGTTGAAGAGAGTGACGAACGCGCCCATCAGCACAAAAGCTTCGAGGAACAATAGCGGCAGGCCGGCATCGCGAAAGTGCATGGTGAAGCCGTCAATCAAGCTGCGCGGGTGCAATGAGCGGGCGCGGAAGTTGCGCGACTCGGGGAGGATTTTCCAGAACACCGCCGCCGCGACCAGTGCCAGACCTCCGATCACCAGCATCGCCGTGTGCCAGCTGACGAAGTCGATCAACACGCCGGTAATCAAGCGTCCGCACATCCCGCCAATCGCGTTGCCGCCGATGTACAAACCCATGGCCAGACCGATGTGCTGTGGATGGATCTCTTCGCTCAAGTAAGTCATGGCGACTGCTGCCAGACCGCTCAACGACAACCCTATCAGCGCCCGCATCACCAACACGCCGTGCCAGCTCGGCATCATTGAGCTGGCGATTGTGCAGAGCGCGGCGGCGAACAGCGCGGCGACCATCACCGGTTTACGTCCGACACGGTCGGAGATCGGGCCGGTGATCAGCAGACCAATGGCGAGCATGCCGGTGGCGACCGACAGGATCAGGCTGCTCTGGGCGGCGTTGATGGAGTACTCATGGGACAGCAGCGGCATCATCGGCTGCACGCAATAGAGCAGAGCGAAGGTCGCGAAGCCGCCGGAGAACAGCGCCAACACCGTGCGCATGAACATCGGCGTGCCTTTTTCGATGTAGATCTCCTTTAGTTCGGCGACAACATCGTCCACCGCTGCGGGCGAAACTTCATGGGCAAGTGGAGCGACAGCAGTTTTCACTTCGGACCTCAAAGGACGCAGCCGGTCAGGCAATGAAAAAAGCATATAGCTGCCTAATGATTCAATCCAATATATTGTTCGACCTGTTTGATAGGTTTAACGACCTAATGGAGTTTTCATGGAATTGCGTCACCTGCGCTACTTCATTGCTGTTGCCGAAGAACTGCACTTCGGCCGCGCCGCCCAGGTGCTGGGCATCTCACAACCGCCGCTGAGTCAGCAGATTCAGGCGCTGGAGCAGGAGGTGGGCGCGCGGTTGTTCGAGCGCACCAATCGTCGGGTCGAGCTCAGTGAAGCCGGCCGGCTGTTTCTGGAAGAGGCGCGGCTGGTGCTGGCGCAGGTCGACAAGGCGGCGGATGTTGCACGGCGGGCGCAGCTGGGTGAGTTGGGCGAACTGAAGATTGGCTTCACCTCATCGGCGCCATTTAACTCGACCATCCCTCAGGCGATTTTTTCGTTTCGCCAGCGATTTCCGGCAGTGCACCTGAACCTGCGGGAGATGAGCAGCACTCAGGTAGCGGATGCGCTGGTGGATGAGTCGATTGAAGTCGGGATCATGCGGCCGCTTGGGTTACCGGACTCGCTCAGCGTGGTGGAGCTGATGCGCGAACCACTGGTGGCGGTGCTCAGCTCCAAGCATCCGTTGGTGAACGACAGCGAAGAGGGCTTGTTTCTGTCAGCCCTGGCCCTCGAACCCTTCGTATTTTTCCCACGCAGCTATGGCAGTGGTCTGTACGCACAATTGCTCAGCCTGGCCCGGGATGCCGGTTTCAGTCCGCACTTCGCTCAGGAGGCGGGCGAGGCGATGACGATCATCGGGTTGGTGGCGGCGGGGCTGGGTGTCTCCGTGCTGCCGGCGTCCTATCAGCGGATGCGCATCGAAGGGGTGGTCTATCGGCCGTTGCTTGATCCAGAGGCGGTGTCGGCAGTGTGGCTGGTGCAGCGCAAGGATCAGAAGTCGCCGATGGCCAAGGCGTTTGTGGAGTTGTTGACGCGTAAGGTTGAGCCGTTGAAGGCGTGACTGCTTCGCAGTCAATCGCGGGCAAGCCCGCTCCCACAGGGTTCAGCGGTGTGAACACCCGTTTTGACACACTGCCGGACTTTGTGGGAGCGGGCTTGCCCGCGAAAGCGTCCGCAAATCCACCAAAAAAGGTGCAGTTGCCTACGCCAAAACGGACGCTTCGCTGATGAGCGTGGGACATTTCCGAAATACCTTAGCAAGGCTACAGCGCCTTGCGGCATTGCCTACAACTAATCCAGAATCCGCCGGCTTGTGCGCTTTGGGGGCCATCGGTAACTTGATTCGCGTCACTGATTGTCAGTGATCGGGTTTAGTAGCCCGTGTTTACACGATTCGCATTTGCATGCCGGACAGTCAGGTAATTTCATGCCTGCACTTTGATGGTAGCTGTGCGTAGGGCGCTCTCGGGCGCGCCGGTTCGTGTTTCCCGGTCTACTAACCTGCGTACGGCTGCCACCCTTTTGATTAGTAGCGACTCGGTGGCTCCACTTTGTAGGTAGCCGAAACATGACGAATACAACAACAAACCTACCGGACACCGATCCGGATGCTCCACGCCAACCAAGCAAAATCTTCCTAATCGCCCCCAATATCGACAACCACACCCTGCTGGAATACGCCTGTGAATCCCTGGCATCAGCCAACGTCATGGCGAGCGATTTCGCGAGGTATCTGGAAGGATCGCAAAGCAACACACTGCTGGGGATTCAGCAGTCGATCATGTTGGGGGAACTGGCAGTAAACCGTGTGTTGGATAACCTCGATTCACCCTAGTGGATACCTTGAACATCAAAAGATCGTCCGAACGCGGCCCGAACCTTCGGCAGCTCCTACAGATGTACACGCTCTCCTGTAGGAGCTGCCGAAGGTTCGGGCCGCGTTCGGACGATCTTTTGATTTTGCTTACGACCAGCGCTTAAAAATCAGCGAAGTATTAACCCCACCAAACGCAAAGTTGTTGTTCATCACGTACTGGTTGCTCATCTGCCGGAACTCGCCGCGCAGGTAATCGAGTTTGCCGCAGTGCGGGTCGACGTCGTCGAGGTTGAGGGTGTGGACGTACAGGTCGCGGTTCATCATTTCGATGCTGAACCAGGATTCCAGCGCGCCGCAGGCTCCGAGGGTGTGACCGAGGAAACTCTTCTGCGAGCTGATCGGCATGTGCTCGCCGAACAACGCGCTCGTTGCCAGTGTTTCGGCAATGTCGCCCTGTTCAGTCGCGGTGCCGTGACCATTCACGTAGCCGATGTCAGAAGGCTGTAACCCGGCGTCTTCCAGCGCCAGTTCCATGGCCCGGCGCATGGTGACCTGCTCTGGGCGGGTGGCGTGCTGGCCGTCGGCGTTGCTGCCGAAACCGACGAGTTCGGCGTGGATGTGCGCACCGCGAGCCAATGCGTGTTCGAGTTCTTCGAGCACCAGCATGCCGCTGCCTTCACCGATCACCAGGCCATCGCGGCCGCTGTCGTATGGGCGTGGGGAAGTTTGCGGCGCATCGTTTTTCAGGCTGGTGGCGTAGAGCGCATCGAATACCATCGCTTCGGTGGGGCACAGTTCTTCGGCACCGCCGGCGAGCATCAATGGCAGGCGACCGAACTTGACCGATTCGTAGGCATAACCGATGCCCTGACTGCCGCTGGTGCAAGCGCTGGAGGTCGGGATCAGCCGGCCGGTGAGGCCGAAGAAGATACTGATATTCGCGGCCGTGGTGTGCGGCATCATGCGCACATAGGAGTTGGCGTTCAGGCCCTCGGCCACCGAGTTGAGCAGCATGTTGCCGAACGCCTTGATCTCGTCGGTGCTGCCGGTGGATGAGCCGCAGGAAACGCCCATGCGCCCGTCCTTGATCGACGGGTCACCCAACAGACCGGCATCGGCCAATGCCTGTTCTGCCGCGCCGACCGCCAGGCGCGAGACCCGGCCCATGCTGCGCAATTGTTTGCGGGTCCAGTGGCTCGGCACTTTGAAGTCATCGATCGGCCCAGCGAGGCGCGTGTTGAGTTCGGTGAAGCGATCCCACTCGTCCATCCGGCGGATACCGCTGCGGTTGGCTGCGAAGTTGCCGGCGATGGTGTCCCAATCGCTGCCCAGTGAGGTGATGCCGGCCATGCCGGTGACGACGACGCGCTTCATCAGCACAGGCCTCCGTTGACGGCCAGAACCTGCCGGGTGATGTACGACGCTTCCGCCGACATCAGGAAATTCACTGCGCTGGCCACCTCTTCCGGGGTGCCCATGCGTTGTGCGGGGATCATTTTCATCAGGTCTTCCACCGGCACGTTTTCATCGAGCATTGCAGTGTCGATCAAGCCGGGTGCGACACAGTTAACGGTAATTTTGCGCTTGCCCAACTCGATCGCCAACGCCTTCGCCGCGCCGATCAAACCGGCCTTGGAAGCGCTGTAGTTGACTTGGCCACGGTTGCCGATCAACCCGGAAACCGAGGTGATGCAAACAATCCGCCCGGCCGCGCGACGACGAATCATCGGCATCATCACCGGGTGCAGCACGTTGTAGAAACCGTCGAGGTTGGTGCGCATCACCACATCCCAATCATCCTCGCTCAAGGCCGGAAAAGCACCGTCGCGCGTCAGGCCGGCGTTCAGCACCACGCCGTAATAGGCGCCGTGGGTTTCCACGTCGGCTTCGAGAATGGCTTTGCAGTTGGCGCGATCGGACACATCGAATTGCAGAATGCGCACGTTGCGCCCCAAGGCTTCGATTTCAGCCTTCACGGCTTCAGCGTCCGCCAGGCCACTGCGGCAATGCAGCACGATGTCATGCCCGGCCTGAGCCAGACGCAAAGCGATAGCACGGCCGATGCCACGGCTGGAACCGGTGATCAGTACGGATTCAGTCATGGCTGGGTTCCTTGGGTTTCATGAAGGTATTGAGCAGCCTGAGGCGGACGGAACACGTTCAGACGAGCGGTGGCGTGAATGCCGGGCGCGGTGATGTGGCATTCGAACACGCCCATGCCGTTGTCGTCTTCCAGCGAGCGGATTCCGTGGATGGTCAGCTCCGTGCCGGCGGGGAAGTGCTCGACGTTGCATTCGAATTTGCGGGTGCCAAGCAGAAACCCCAGCTCCACCGCATCGCCACGCTGACGGGCATGGCAACCGGCGTAGGCGGCGACGCTCTGGGCCATCAGTTCAATGCCGACCCAGGCCGGCAGGCTGCCATCCGGGCGGTTGAACAGGCCGTCGGGTTTGACCGTGAGGCGGGTGTAAATCTGCTCGTCATCGAACGACAGGATCTGCTCGATGAAGATCATGTCGCCAGCGTGCGGCAGCAGCTCGGCGATCGGCCAGTCAATCATGGGGCGTCTCCGATAATCAGGCTGACGTTGTTACCACCGAAGGCAAAGGAATTGCTCATCAGATAGCGAGGTGCAATGGACGTCAGGCGATCGGCCGGGGTCACCCAATTCAGGGCTGGCAATTGGGGGTCCGGTTGGCCGTCCCAGACGTGGGGCGGCAGGGCGTGGTCGCGGTTGCCTGCACTCAGGCTCAACCAGCAGAACGCCGCTTCCAGAGCGCCGGCCGCCCCGAGGGTGTGGCCGGTCATGGGTTTGGTCGACGAACACGGCACACCCGCCGGGAACAACGTCGCCACCGCCAGGCTTTCCATGGCGTCGTTGTGTTGGGTGGCGGTGCCGTGCAAGTTCAGGTAATCGATCTGTTGCGGTTGCAGTTGTGCTCGGCTCAAGGCTTTGCGCATCGCTTGCAGGGCGCCACGGCCGGTCGGTTCCGGTGCGGAAATGTGATGTGCATCGGAGCTGGCGCCACTGCCGAGCAGGGCAATCGGCTGACTGTCGCCGACACTTTTGCTCATCAAAAACAGCACCGCCGCTTCGCCTATGTTGATGCCGTTACGGTTCACCGAAAACGGGTTGCAGCGTTGCCCGGACACCGCTTCCAGCGCCGAGAACCCATTGAGGGTCAACTTGCACAAGCTGTCGACACCGCCACACAGCACCGCGTCGCACACGCCCAGGTCCAGCAGTCGCTGAGCACTCATCAGCGCCCGGGCGCTGGAAGTGCAGGCCGTGGAGATCACATAGGCCGGGCCGCTCAGTTGCAGCCAGTCGGCGAGGAAGTTCGCCGGAGCGCCGAGCTCCTGTTGCTGGTAGTCGTAATCGGCCGGGAACTGATGCTCGCGGATGTAATGGGCCAGGCCACTGCTGGCTTCGTCGATGCCCGAGGTGCTGGTGCCCAGAACGATACCAATGCGGTCGCGGCCGTAGGTCTGGATCGCCTGGTCGATGTCTTCGCGAATTTGCAGCGCGACTTCCAGCAGCAATTGATTATTACGGCTGCCTTGCGGCGCAAGCTCCGCCGGGATCGCCGCCAGTTCGCCGCGAACTGCGGCCACGGGCAACGACCGTTCTGCCACCCAACCAGCCTCATTGCGCATGCCCGAACAGTCACCGGCAAACAGGTTGCTGGCGACTTCGTGCTTGTCACGGCCCAGGGCGCAGATCACCCCAAGGGCATTCAGGTAAGCCGTCATGGCGTGTCCCCGCTGAGCGGCGTGACTTGATATTTCGGGCCTTTGGGCAGGTTCAATTCAAAGCTCATGGGTTGTGAGTAGCGGACTTCCCAGTGCGCTGGCAAGGACCGTTGCGAGCCATGCTGCCACGCGGCGGGATAGTTGCCCGACAGTTCATCTTTGGGGGTCAGCGCAAACAGCAGCGCGGCGAACAGCTCTCGCGCTTCCGGATTGGGCGGCAGCAGACCGTCAGCCTGCCACTCGCCATCGACCAGTTTCTGGCGTGCCTGTGGAATGCCCAGCAAGTCCATCATCGACCAGCGAATGCCAGGGCCTTCACGCTGGATCACCAGCACCCAGTCCTGCCGTTGGTCGGCCACCAGACGCTGGATGTGCAATTGCAGCGGCAACGACAGGTTCGGGGTTAGCTCGGGCAGCGGCGCCCGGCTGGCACAGGCGCTCAGCAACAGGACGCAACCCAACAGCAGAAAACGGATCATCAGGCACACCTATCAAGGGGTTTGCGCGCGACCACATTGACCAGGGTTTCTTCCCGTTGGCCGAAGGGCTTTGGCCGGCGCAGACCCAAGCGTTCAAACAGGCCGAAATCCTTTGCACGGCTCCACCACAAGTACGGATAAGACACGTTTTTCGGGCCGAATTCGAAACCCTGCTGGCGAATCATGTCCAGATACCCGGCGGCGCTCTTCTGCACGTGCATCGGATGGCGGAACAACCAGCGGATCACCCAGGTATCAATGTAAGCCTCGGTGGATTCGGCGAACAGCAGATAGCCACCGGGCTTGAGCACGCGGTAGAACTCGGCCAGTGCCTGTTCCTGCTGCACCAGATGATGGAAGGTCTGGTGACAGAACAGCAGGTCGACGCTGGCGTCCGGGACGTTGATGCTCGCGCAGTCGCTGCCGGTCAACTCCACCGCCATGCCCTGACGGACGGCCTCTTCGCCGGCCAGCTTCAGGCTGTAAGGGTCGGCGTCCAGACCGATCAGGCGCTGGGGGGCAAAGGTCTGGCGCAAGTACTGAAACGACTTGCCCTGACCGCAACCGGCATCCAGCAATACCGGGTTGCTCGGCGGTGTTTCGCTGAACAGGCTGCGCAAATCGGTGATTGCCACTCGCAGTACATGGTGCTGCCAGGTGTGGCTGCGCAGAAACCAGAAACCGAAGCGGGTCTCTTCGACGTAGGTGTCGCTCAAGTAGCTCATGTGGCATCCCTTGCACAGAGCTCCGAGAGCATCCGCAGCCGGCGCTTGGGTTCGGCGACGAACGGATTACGCTCATCCCAGGCATAACCGGCGAGGATCGAGCTGATCATGCGGCGAATATCGGGCGAGCCGCCCTCATGGTAAATCACATCCTGGAACGTCCCGGCGTACCAGCCTTCGACGTAGCAACGGAACGTGTCGACGCCGCGCTTGAGCGGGATGGCGAACTCAGTCTGCCAATCGATATTTTCGCCTTGCAGTTGGCGATGCAGAACCCCGACGGCCATGCTCGCCGAGCGCATGGCGATGGTCACGCCAGAGGAAAACACCGGGTCGAGAAATTCCGCCGCGTTGCCGAGCAGGGCAAAGCCTGGCCCGTGGAGGGTTTTGACGTTGGCCGAGTAGCCGCCGATGGTTCGAGCAGGCGTATCCCACACGGCGTTGTTCAGCACACCGGCCAGGCTTGGGGTTTCAGCGATAAACCCACGCAGGCACTCGTCCAGATTTTCCATGCGACCGTCGAAGTGTTCGGCTGCCGCGACCACGCCCACCGAGCAACGGCCGTTGCTGAACGGGATGGTCCAGAACCAGATATCCCGGTGGATCGGATGGGTGGTGATGAGGATTTTTTCCCGCTCGAAGGTCGGGTTGTCGATGTGGTCTTCGACGTGGGTGAACACGGCCTGGCGCACCGGGAAATTCGACGGTGCTTCAAGGTCGAGCAAGCGCGGCAACACACGGCCGTAGCCGCTGGCATCCAGCACGAAATCGGCTTCGACGCGGTACTGGCTGCCGTCTTCGCGAAGCACGTCGAGCTGCGGTTTCGGCAGGGTGAAATCGACGCTGACAATGGCTTCGCCGTAGCGAACCTCCACGCCTTGCAGCGCGGCTTGATCAGCCAGCAGCTTGTCGAAATCGGCACGCTGGACCTGGAAGGTGGTCGGCTTGCCGTTGCTGAAAGTCTCGCCGAAATCAAAGGCGCTGTATTGCTCGCCCCAAGCGAATGCCGCACCGTTTTTCAACTGGAATCCGGCGGCGTTCACCGCTTCGAGCATGCCGGCTTCTTCGACAAAATCCAGGCAGTGGGACAACAGGCTTTCACCGATGGAAAACCTTGGGAAATGCTGGCGTTCGATCATCAATACGTCATGACCCTTGCGCTTGAGCAGCGCGGCGGCGATGGCGCCCGATGGACCTGCACCGATAACCACGACCTGGCGATGTTCCATTTCAACTGTTGGCACGGGGGCTCCTTGCCGGGACGGCGATGTTCAGAGGGGGTCGGTGCATGCCGGCGAGTGCCGGCAGCAATGTCGCAATCAGGCCCATCACCATCAGCGCGAAGTACAGCGCCGGGCTGATGAGTTGTTGTTGCAGCAGCAGGTTGAGAAAGACGATCTCGCTCAAGCCGCGAATATTCAGCAAGACGCTTTCCCGCCAGCGACTGGCGCCTTCGAACGAGGCGCCGGCCCAACCGAGGCCCAGCCAGTTGCCCAGCAGTTTACTGGCAATCGGGAACAGCAGCAGTGCCGTCAGTTGCACCCAGTCGAGGCTGGCCATGGCCGCGTGGACGTTGATTTGCACGATGCCGAACGTGAGGATCAGCGGGATCGCGATATACGTCTGCAAGTGACTCATCCAGATCACCGGCAACGGCAGCACCAGCGGCACTTTGAGCGCGGCCATCCACAGCAGGTAACCGATGCCGAAAATCAGCGCATTGAGCTTGAAGTGTTCCGCCACCACCAGCAGTGCGAAGAAGCAACCGCTGTGCAGCAACGGTTGGCGCAATCGGAGCAGACGCAGCAGCAACGGCAGGCAGGCGCCGGCCAGCGGCAGCAGGAGGCTGCTCAGGTGCAGGCTGCCTTGGGCGATGGCGAACAGGGTCCAGCAAGTGAGGTCGATGAGGATCGCGGTCTGCACCAGTCGCCGGGTAGCGGCAGGCGGGTATTTGATGTGCCGCAGGTACAAATACAACACCGGAATCGCCGTGATGGCGAACAGCAGGCCGACCGCCAGTGAACTGATCCAGGGTTGCGGCGGTAACAGCCAGACCGCTGTCGCGAGGCCGCAGGCAAACGGAATGGAGAAACTCGGCAGGGCGATTTTCAGGCTCTGACGGTCGAGTCGCAGGTCAATCACGTCACTGAGAATGTGCCCCAGCAACAACGCAAAGCTCAGGCTGTAGACGTTTTTCAGCCAGGCCGGCGCGACCAGCGCGGCGCCACTCAATTGCCACTGGGGTTCGATCCAGAAGTACATCAGCAGCGGCAGGCCGAAGGTGGCCAGCAGCAACTGGCTGACGATCGGGATCACGCCGAAGTGACGACCGACACGGGTGGCCACGGCGAACAGCGCCAGGGCCATGACCCAGAACACGGCGATCATCATGTGGCTGACTCCGTGACCGGGGCGGCGTGAACCTGGCGTCCGGCCCACGGCGCAAGAATGAAGCTGAACGCCAGGCCCAGGCTCACCGACAGACCGAAATTGCTCACCGCCGGCGTGCTGGACACCGCCAGCAAACCGAACGACAGCCAGGTGGTCAGCGCCGCCAGCAAGGTGCCCAGCAGGCTCACGGCAGCGCCGCCGACCTGTTCACGCATGAGGATTGCGTAATCGACGCTGATGGCCGTCACCAGCAGCAGGCCGAACAGACTGAACAGCGTCAGCGGTTGTCCCAGCCAGCCGAGACTGGCCAGGCTGCACAGCGCGGCCAGCAGCGGCAGGGCGACGATTCGCAGGGCGCCGCCGAAGCCGAACGGCAGGATTAGCACCAGCACGATCAGCACGCAGGACGCGAGTTTCAACTCTGCGGCACTGATCTGGGTGTCGGCGAACACCTTGTTCAACTCACCGAGACGATCCACCAGTTCCACGCCCGGTAAATCCAGCGCCTGGACGCGCAACAAGGAAGGGTTGTTCAAGCCTTGCAGACTGACCATCGCCGCTACGCCGTCATCGGTCGCGCCCAGCCACAGCGCGCGATAGGGCTCGGCCAACGGACCGACCAGCGCCGCGTCGATGTCTTCGGTGGGCAGTGCCTGCAATTTCGTGAGCTCTGCTTGCAGCGCCTCCACCGGCACGCCGACATCGAGTAGCGGTTGCCAGAACTGCGGCAACTTGTTCAGCGCTTCACGCACTTGCCGCTGTTCGGTGGGTTGGCTGACCAATTGATTGAGCGACAGATAACCCTGGAGTTTTTCCAGGTTGACCAACTGATCCAGCCGCTCGCTCAGCGCGGTTTGGCGTTCCAGCAGTTGCTGCTGATTGGCCGCGCGCACCAGGAAGAACTGGCTGGTGGGTTGATAGCCTGTGATGCGTGCAATGGTTTGTGCTTCGTCAGTCAGTTGCTGCGGTGCACCGACCCACTGGCGAATGTCGTTTTTGGTGTCGAGCTGCAACAGACCGCCCACACAAAAGGCAATCAGCAGCGCCAGCAGCACCGGCGTGCTCGCGAGCTTGAGCAGCGCTTCACGGCGCCCCAGCAAATACTCGGACACCCGCAGCGGCCACTGCGCTGGACGCAAATCTGTGCCCTTGAGCAGTGCCGGCAGCAGGCACACCGCGGACAAATAAGCGCCGAGCAGACCGGCGGCAGAGAACACGGCGATCTGGGTCAGCGCCGGGAACGGTGTCCAGGCCAGGGCTAGGTAACCGATGCAACTGGTGATCAGGCTCAGCGTCAGGCCCGGCAACGTCAGGCGCAGGGCCGGCCAACTGTGCCAGGGTTTCAGGCTCCAGCTCTTGGACAGATAGTGCAGCGGGTAATCGACCGCCACGCCGATCAGGCTCGAGCCGAGCACCAGCGTCATCACATGCATATGGCCGAACAGCGCCACACAGGCCACCGCGCCGAAGAGCATGCCGACCAGCACCGGGACGAAGGCCAGCAAGACCCTCCAGCGCCGGAAGGCCAGCAGCAACAGCAATAGAATGCCCGCCGTGGCGCCGCCACCGACCCAGGTCATTTCCCGGGTGGCTTGCTTTTGCCCACTGGCCGCATAGAGCAAGCCGCTGGCGGCAAGCAATTGAACGTTTGCCTGGGTGGCTTGTTCACGGCTGTGCTGGAGCAGGTCGGCCACTTGCAACGGCAAGTTCATGTCGAAGGCGTTGCCCGTGGTGCGCGAGCGCAGCAGCACCCAACTCTTGCCGTCGGCATCGGCGACCAGCGCACCGCTGCCGATGTCCAGTTGCACCGAACCGTGCTGCGGCTGGCTGTTCTGGATGCGTCCGGTCAGGCCCAGCCAGTCATCCTGGCTCGGCACCAGACTGAAACCGGTGAAGGGGTCGAACAGTGCTTGTACTCGCTGCTGGATAAAGGCGTCGGGATGCTCGATCAGTTGCTGTCGGTCAGCCGCTGAGAGCATTGCCAGTCGGCCGTTGAGCAATTGCGTGCGCAGCGCCGGCAAGTCGGCTTGCAGGTTCCACTGGACCTTTTCGAACAAACCGCTGGCCTGCCACTGTTCACCCAGTTTCTGCGCCATCGCGACGGCTTGCTGGCGATCGGTGTGGCCGACCAGCACCAGCATTTCGCGGTTCAGCGGTTCTTGCATGCGTTGTTCGGCGCGCAGTTCCAGAGCGTCCGGCGCCGTGCCTGGCACCAGTTCCATCAGGTTGGCCGACAGTGGTGCGCCGTCACGCCATTGCCAACCGGCGAGCGCGAGCACCGCCAGCAGCAGGATCAGAAACAGCCGTGGAAGACTCCGTTCACTCGGCAAAGTCATGTTGCTCCGCATCGCTCAACGGTTGGGCGCTGGTGCTGTCCTGCATGCGCAAGAGGGTGCTGTCACCCTGGGTTTCGAGCAGCTCGATGCTGTGCACCAGTTCGCCGCCGGTAATGTTGATCTGAGTGAACACTTGCTTGAGCAGCAGGGAGCGCGGACTCAGCGTCAGCTTCCAGTTCTGTGCATCGCCGCTCAGTGAAAGCTCGAAATCCCGTTGCAGTCCGCTGCTGTCGCCTTGCAGTACCGCAAGGAACAAACGGTTCTGCTCGGCGCCGGCACTCTTGCTCGGCAGCATTTGCCAACCGTTGGCGTCACGCCGGGCAATGCCTTTGGCGCTGATGCGGTAATCCTGTTGCAGCGGGGTTTTCAGCAGCCAGAGCAAACCGTGGTTTTTAGCGAGGACGAAAGTGCCCTTGCTGGTCAGCGGCTGAGGCAGGGCACGTAGGTGTTTTTCCTGGATGAAATTGCCGTGGATCACGTCTGGCTTGGCCAATTGATCGCTCAACTGCTGCAAATCAAAAGCCTGCGCCAGCGAAGAGAACCCCTGCATCAATACCAGCCCCGCCACGAACCCGTAGCAGCTGCCGAGCCCGCGAGGCTGCGTTCGGCGGCGAAGCCGTCGTAAAACCTGAACATGCGGTGCATCAGGAGAAATGCAGGGCGACTGCTGCGCCCGAGCGCGGACCGGCCGACGCAGGCTTCGCCAGCTGCTACAGAGGGTTTTCAGCAGAGTCATGCGAGCATCCTTTCAACAGCGTCGGTGAAGACCTTGGGTGAGGCCAACTGCATTTCGCGGCTGCTCATGTCGATGGCGACCTGCACGGAACTGGCGCGGGTCAAGCGTTCGCCGGTTTCCAGATCGCTGATCAGGTAACTGATCTTCAGACGGTTCTCCCATTCCACCAGATTGGCGCGCACGTTGAGCTTTTGGCCGAACACCGCGCCGCGCACATAGCGCAATTGCAGATCGATCACCGGCCACGCGTAACCCGACTCGACCATGGCCGTGTAGTTGTGGCCGATCTTGTCCAGCAGCGCGCAGCGGGCGACTTCCAGGTATTTGATGTAATGGCCGTGCCAGACGACGTTCATGGTGTCGACATCAAAGAACGGCACGAGGATTTCCGTATCGGTGTGAAGCACTCCCTTGCTACGCATGCAGCCTCCAGTGTTGCTCGGCAATACGCTTCAGGCACAGGCGCAGTTCGCCTTCCAGCGCGCGGTCTTCGATGACCGGCGGGAAGTCCTTGGCCAACGCTTCGTGCATGGCGGCCAGGGCTGGCGGCAATGGACGTGCATCCTCGGCTTTACTGCGCAGCCAGACGCCTTGGTTGGCGGCCAGCAGGGTGGCGGCGGCGACCTGTTCGGTCAGCTCCAGCACACGGATCGCATCGCGGGCGGCGATGGTGCCCATGCTCACTTTGTCCTGGTTGTGGCATTCGGTGGAGCGCGAGAAGACGCTGGCCGGCATGGTGTTTTTCAGCGCTTCGGCGGTCCAGGCACTGGTGCCGATCTGCACGGCTTTGAAGCCGTGATTGAGCATCGCCCGGTCAGCGGTGGCGCCGGACAGGTTGCTCGGCAAGCCGTGGTTGTAACGCTCGTCCACCAGCAAGGCGAGTTGACGATCGAGCAGGTCGGCGACGTTGGCCACCAGGTTTTTCAGGCTGTCCATGGCGAACGCAATGTGGCCGCCGTAGAAGTGCCCGCCGTGCAACACGCGCTCGGCTTCGGCGTCGATAATCGGGTTGTCGTTGGCGCTGTTGAGCTCGATCTCGATGAACGAGCGCAGCCAGTTCAGGCTGTCGGCCAATACGCCGAGGACGTGGGGTGCACAACGCAGGGAATAACGGTCTTGCAGGCGATGCAGCGGCGCGGTCGGCGCGTCGATCGCCAGATCCTTGCGCAACCACGCGGCGACTTGCATTTGCCCAGGATGCGGTTTGGTGGCGAACAGGCGCTCGTCGAAGTGCTCGGGGTTGCCTTGCAGGGCGACCACGTTCAGCGCGGTGATGCGCGTGGCCAGTTGCAGCAGGTAATCGGCGCGGGCATAGGCCAGGCACGCGAGACCGGTCATGACGGCGGTGCCGTTCATCAGCGCCAACGCTTCTTTCGGACGCAGTACCAGCGGCTCCCAACCCAGTTCGCGGTGCACGTCGGCCGCTTGTCGGCGTTCGCCACGGAACATCACTTCGCGTTCACCGGACAACGTCGCGGCGACATAGGACAACGGCGTCAGATCACCGCTGGCGCCCACCGAGCCCTCTTCCGGAATCAGCGGCAGAATGTCGTGTTCGAGGAAGGCTTGCAGGCGTTCCAGCAGCTCCACGCGCACCCCGGACACGCCGTGGCACAGCGACTGCAAACGCGCCGCCAGTACCGCGCGAGTGGCCTGTGCATCAAGCAGTTTGCCCAACCCGCAGCCGTGGAAGGTGTACAGATGACGGGGCAACGCCTCGACGTGATGCAGCGGCACCGCGACCACGCAAGAATCGCCGTAACCGGTGGTCACGCCGTAGATCACGCCTTCCTTGTCCAGCAGGGAGTCCAGGAATCGCGCACCCTTGGCGATACGCTCGCGGTACGCAGGGTCGCCTTGCAACTGCGTCGGCACCTGACGGTTGGCCAGGGCCAGCACGTCTTCGATGCGCAAAGGGAGTTCGCCGAAGGTTACCGGCTCAAGCGTTGGCGTCGTCATCGGTCTTCCAGAAAGGGTAAAAGTTGAACCATTGTTGGGGCGCTTCAAGGCAATAGTGACCCAAGCGTTCGGCATAGCGGGAGGCCCACTGATGAATGACCTGCTCGCGGTCGCTGCGTTTCCACACCACGGCCTCGGCGAACGGTTCGAGGGTCAGTCGATAGTCACCCGTCGGCTTCTTCAGGCACAGCATCAGGTTGATCGGGCATTTCAGCAGACCGGCCAGCAACCATGGGCCCTGAGGGAATGCGGCCTGATGACCGAGGAAGTCCACCGTCACGCTGCGTCCGCCATGCAGCGGCACGCGGTCGCCGGCAATCGCCAGCCATTCGCCG
This sequence comes from Pseudomonas rossensis, assembly GCF_039888995.1. Lineage (NCBI taxonomy): Bacteria > Pseudomonadati > Pseudomonadota > Gammaproteobacteria > Pseudomonadales > Pseudomonadaceae > Pseudomonas > Pseudomonas rossensis. The sequence goes on from NZ_JBBWCB010000002.1 coordinate 155,486, forward strand.
CGCTCAAGGCGTTCATGGAGTTGCAGCATGATCAGCGGGTCGAGCTCGCTGACCTGAATCAGCCGCAGATTGGTCGCGCCGGCTTCGCCGAGCAAACGGTTGAATTGCTCGGCATGCTTGGTGTGCACCAGCACGTTCATCGTGACTTTTTCGCCGATCTCGGCCAGCGCACGGCAGACCTCGAGATTGCCCAAATGCGCGCCCACCAGCATCTGCCCTCGGCTGCCGCGCAATTGATTGCGCAGCAATGCCGGGTCGATGATTTCAATCTGCTCGATGCTCAACTTGCCGTTCCATACGTCGAGCTTGTCGAGCATGGAATCGGCGAAGGCCATGAACTGGCCGAACACCCGCCAATGGGTCGGGCGCAATTCGTTGCGACCACTCCAGTCGGCGAGCCTCTGCTGGTATTGCCAGGCGCTGCGACGGGCGCTGCGCCCGAACAGGAAAAAGTACAGAACGATGCCGTACAGCAGCGGGCTCAACAGCCGACGGCCGAGTACCTTGGCGCCGAACGCAGTGAGCTTCATCAGCCAGAAACTGCCGCGCTCCTGACGGTCAGCCCAGTGTTCCTTGTCTGCACTCATGCTCGCCACCGTCGCCAGAGGATCACTGGCGCCCGTAGCAACATGCCGAAGAACAGTCGGGTGTGCATGCTCGTAATCAGCACGTTGTCGTGGAACAGGCGGAAATGCGAGACGCCATCCAGCGGGTAATGGACTTTGGTTTGCAGCCATTGCATGGGGAGATTGCGCCAGGCCAGTCGTACGAGAATGTCCGAGTCGAAGTCCATGCGCTTGCCGATCTTCGCCGAATCGATCAGCGCCAGGGTCGGTGGTAACGGATAGACACGGAAGCCGCACATGGAATCGCGAATCTGCAACGACAGGGTGTTGATCCAGACCATGACGTGAGTCAGGTAGCGGGCGTACAAGCGACCTTTCGGCACGCTGGCGTCGTATTGCGGATAGCCGCAGATCACCGCCTCGGGATGGGCGCGTGACAGTTCGATGAAGGTCTGGACGTCTTGCAGATCGTGCTGACCGTCGGCGTCCACCTGCAAGGCATGGCTGAAGCCCAGGCGCGAGGCTTCGCGCATGCCAGTCATGACCGCGCCACCCTTGCCCTGGTTGGCGCCGAGTCGGATCAGGAACACTTTGTCGCGCTGGGCCAGTTGATCGAGGATCTTTGCACAGGCCGGGCTACTGGCGTCGTCCACGAGAATGCATGGCAGGCTGCTGGCGAGTACCGCATCAACCACCGTGGTGATGGCGGTTTCGTGGTTGTAGACCGGGATGATTGCGCAGGGGTTATGCATGTTGGTGTTCACCTGAAGGACCGAGGTGCCTGCATCGCGAGCAAGCTCGCTCCCACATTGGATCTCTGTTAACCACGAATCCCCTGTGGGAGCGAGCTTGCTCGCGATTGAGTGCGCAGCACTCACCAAAGTTATGCATCGCTTGAGGCCTCCAGCAAGATCCGCCCACTGGAGCAGGTCGCGGTCTCGTTGCGATAGGTGAAATACAACTTGCTGCGCGTCGTATCGAAGCGCAGGTGCAGTTGGATTTCATCGCCGGGGCGTACCAGTTGCTGGAATTTCAGCACTTCCATGCCAGCGAATTTTGCCGGCAGGTCCATCAGTTGCTGGCCCAGCATTAACGCCCACTCCACTTGCACCACGCCGGGCAATACCGGCGCCTGAGGGAAGTGGCCGCTGAAGTAGGCGAGGTCGGGTGGTACCGCCAGTTGCAGGCTCCACTCGCCATCGACTTCGACCTGCTCCAGCACTTCCGGTGCCTTTGGGCGCGGCGCCAGCAGCAGGGCTTCAACGGTGGCCTGGGGCAGTTTGCCCTGGGCGTTCAGCGGCAGTTGCCGCAGCAGGCGCCAGCGTCGTGGCAGGGCCAGGGCTTCGCAATGCTGGCTCAGATGCTGACGCAGTTCTTGCGTGAGGGTGCGTCGACCCTGATTGCGCAAGGCATGCAGGCCTGACTCGGTCAGCACCAGCAG